>JABDKN010000059.1 GCA_013002205.1 Granulosicoccus sp. | reverse complement strand
CGTGGGCATGGTCCAGCGGGTTCGGGTGCAGCCCGGCAGCGACCAGGCCGGAAAAATGCGCCATGTCGACCATGAGATAAGCGCCCACCTCATCGGCAATGGCTCGAAAGCGGGCAAAGTCGAGGATGCGCGGATAGGCAGAACCACCGGCAATGATCAGCGCAGGTTTACTCTGACGTGCCTGCAATGCCAGTTCGTCGTAATCGATCTGGTGTGTGGTCTTGTCCACGCCATAGGTTACGGCATTGAACCACTTGCCGGACAGATTCACCGGAGAACCATGGGTCAGGTGCCCTCCGGCAGCCAGATCCATACCCAGGAACGTGTCCCCTGGCTTTATTAACGCCAGAAACACTGCCTGATTGGCCTGCGCGCCGGAATGCGGTTGAACGTTGGCATAGTCGCAGTCATACAGGGAACAGGCCCGCTCGATAGCCAGAGCCTCGGCTGTATCCACGTGTTCACAGCCACCGTAATAGCGCTTGCCCGGGTAACCTTCTGCATACTTGTTGGTCATCACCGATCCCTGAGCCTCGAGGACGGCAGCCGACACGATATTCTCGGAGGCGATCAGTTCGATCTCGTGCTGCTGGCGTCCAAACTCACTGTCAATGGCAGCCTGGATGGCTGGATCCACAGCAGACAGTCGGGCGCTGAAGAAATCACAGCCCAGGGGTGCACGGTCAGCCGACTCGGCATTGCTCATAAACGGAACTCCAGATTCAGGTAAAGGAAGCATACACAACTGATTCGCTTTATTATGCCTCCCGTGGCCACATCCTGCTGATGTGTCCAGTCTTCTGCCGCCAATTGAATACCATGCCGCCTGCTCTCCAGAATACGATCGATGCCAGACAGCATCATGAGGTTCGCGCGACCGATGGCACCCTGTTGCCCAACTGGCGTAAGGTCACACAGGTTCTGGACAATCTGGATGATCACCAGATTCGCAGACGGCAGGCCGATATCGCGCGCCAGTTACGCGCCAATGGAATCGCCTACAGCCCCCTGTCAGAAACCGACGCAGCGCCACGTCCATGGAACCTGGATCTCTATCCTTTTCTAATAGAACCTGGCGACTGGGCGGCACTGAGCGCGGGTCTGGAACAGCGCGCACGACTCAAGCAAGCCATCCTGGATGATATCTACGGCAACCAGACACTGTTGCGCGCAGGCCTCATACCGCCCGCGATGGTGTTCTCTCACCGGGGTTACTTGCGCGACGCAGTCCGGCAGAACGACTCGATAGAATTACCCTTCTTCGGTGCCGACGTGTCGCGCTCGCCCTCCGGAAAATGGTATGTGGTGGACGACATCTGCCAGTTTCCAGAGGGTATCGGTTATTCACTGGAGAATCGCCTGGTACTGTCGCGAACGCTACCCCGGTTGTTCCGTGAATCGCATGTGATGCGGATTGCCGAGTATTTCAAGTACCTGCAAAGTTATGTGGCCAATTTGTCTGAATTCGACGGTCGCTGTGTGATGCTGGCGCCGGGCCCGACCCATCCACATTATTTTGAATATGCCTACCTGGCAAAGTACCTGGGCTACACACTGGTGCAGGCGGGCGACCTGACCATTCGCGACAACCGGGCTTTTCTCAAGACCGTCTCCGGCCTGCAACGCATATCCGTCATCTTCCGCTTCATCAACGACACAGAACTGGATCCGCTGGCCATCGGCCAGGCCGGCGCCAAGGGCATCACCGGTTTGTTCCAGGCGGTACGGGCCGGTGGTGTCAAGGTCATCAACCCGCTGGGCTCGGGCGTTCTGGACAATCCTGCGCTGAACAATTGCCTGCCTGAGCTCTGCCGGGAGGTGCTCGGTGAAGAACTCGCATTGCGTGGCGCCCCGACCTACTGGTTAGGGGATGAGCAACAGCGGGCGCACGTGCTGGGTCATCTGGACGATCTGCTGTTTCGCGACATCGACTCGCTCGGCCAGCTGTTCGACCCGCGCCTCATGAGTGACCATGATCTGCAGGTACTGCACAGAAACATTCACCGTAGCCCTCAGCGCTACGTTGCCCAGGAGAGAATCGACCGATCATACGCTCCCGGTTTTCGAGGAACCGAAAGAGTCGATCGACAAATAACGGTAAGGCTGTTCATGATTAGGCAGACCGGTCGGAGTGGACCGCATTACCTGCCCATGCCCGGTGGTCTGTGCCTGCTGGATACAGTGGCCAACGGGCGTCGACCGGCTTTCGATTCGCTGATCGGCAGCAAGGACACCTGGGTTATCACCGACGGCCCGGTCAAGCCCGTTACGCTGATCGGTAGACAGGCGCTGGACAATACCTACGCATTCATCGTCGGCGAACTACCCAGTCGCGTGGCGGAGAACCTGTTCTGGCTGGGCCGCAACGCCGAGCGTTGCGAAAACGCCGCCCGTTTATTACGAGCCGTGTTCCAGATACTGCAGAACGATGATGCCTCGTCG
>JABDKN010000049.1 GCA_013002205.1 Granulosicoccus sp. | reverse complement strand
GTATCGACCTGGATGATTTTCCCCACGTCAGACGTTGGTATGTCCAACTGGCAAACCGTCAGGGTTTTCAGAAAGGGTACTCGCAGCCGACAGCGGGTCAGGTGATACCGCTGCCATGAATGGCTGCATATTCTGACGTGGTGTATCAGGTCGAGTGAAGCACCCGCGAAATCAAAGGCTGATTCTCAGCCCCTTGGCATCGTCCGGGCACCAATACAGGCACTAACGGTAACAGGGAATGACTGGGTGACTATGAGCTGGAACTGGGATCACATGCGCTTTTTTCTGGCATTGGCCGACGCTCAGACCCTGGTATCTGCCGCCAGGCAGTTGGATGTGAGCCACACCACTGTCCTGCGTAGAATCAAATCATTCGAGGCGGAGTTGGGCTCCCGGTTGTTCGAGCATGTTCACCATGGCTACCGTCTGACCATGGAAGGAGAGTCGCTCTACGCTGAGGCCGTCAAAATGAAGCATGTCATGGAACGAGTGTCTCGTCAGATCGGCGGTGCCGAGACCCAGGCGATGGGGGAGGTGACCATTACGACCACGGATACACTGGCGCATGAAATCCTGCCCCCATGGCTTGTGGAACTTGCAGAGAAATTTGCAGGTTTGCGTTTTTCGCTGAAGATGCGCAACGAGTTTTCAGACATTGATAATTATGAGGCGGATATTGCGGTCCGCTCCTGTAAAGAGCCACCCGGGCAGCTCATTGGCCGGCGTGTGGGTGTCATCAGATTTCTCGCGTGCGCCTCAGTCGAGTATGTTCGCCGACATGCTCTGACGCAGTTTCCGCTCGACACCCAGGGGCACCGTTTCATCGTGCTGGACAGTGCTTACGAGAATACGCCCTTCAATCACTGGCTGAGGACGAGACTACCCAGAGATGCCTACCGTACGACAGCCAGCAGCCCCCTGTGTGCGGCCGCACTCTGCCGGCGGGGTCTGGGTATCTCCATCATGCCCGACTACATGCTGGAAGGGCAGGAATCGCTGGTACATCTGCCCACCAATGAGCCGATCGTCAGCAACGATCTGTGGATTCTGAGCCATGCCGATACCCGCGACACGGAACGTGTCAAAATAGTGCGGCATTTTCTGCAGGATCGACTTGTGGAAAGATTCGGCCCGGGTTGAATCCTGGCCACTGGTGCTGGCGAGCAGACATTGGCCAGTGTATGCCAGTCGGGTCCGGATCGCAGCCCTCAGGATACCCGGGGCTATTGCTGAAATACCTGGGGTTATTGCTGAAATACCTGGAGCTACTGCTGACATGAATGATCGACCTCTGGTTTCTGCCGACTGGCTGCATGACCATCTTGGAGACCCGGATATTCGCGTAGTGGATGCGTCATGGCATATGCCCGCAACCGGACGAAACGGCCAGGCCGAGTACCTCGATGCCCATATACCCTCCGCCGTGTTTTTCGATCTGGATGAGCACTCGGCCGTGAGTCATCTGCCGCATATGATGCCTTCTGCCGACACCTTTGCGACAGTTGTCGCCGGGATGGGTATTTCCGAGTCTGATCAGATAGTGGTCTATGATTCACTCGGTCTGTTCTCTGCGGCACGTGTCTGGTGGATGTTCCGATACTTTGGAGCCAGTAGAGTATGGGTGCTGGACGGGGGTCTTCCTGGATGGAAAGCATCACGCTACCCATTGGAGTCAGGGTGCAGCCGTCCGAGCGCCGGTGTCTTCAACACGAGTACGACTCAATGCCGGATCGCCAACGCAAGCGAGGTGCTGCAGGCCACTGGCAGTGGTCATGCACTCGTGCTCGATGCCCGCTCCCGAACCCGTTTCTCGGGTTTGGAGCCTGAGGTACGGCCTGGGCTGCGCAGCGGGCATATTCCCGGTAGCCACTGCATGCCATACACCGAGCTGATGGAAGACGGTCGCCTGAAATCGAATGAACAGTTGCGGCAACTGCTGGCACAGCGCGGTGTCACCTCTGCCTCACCCGTGATCACCACCTGTGGTTCAGGTGTCACTGCAGCCATCATCAACCTTGCCCTGGAATGCCTGAACCACCCTGATGCGGCACTCTATGACGGTTCGTGGACGGAGTGGGGGGCGGAGGAAAGATTTCCAGTGGCCACGGCACCCTGAGGAGTCCCTGGGCTGGCGGGACGCGAGCACTTCTCGACTTCACTTTTATCCGGCATCGGGAAAGAGTAGTATTGTGCATCGTCGGATGGGGCGGGCGGTTCAGTCGTCACATGAAACAGCTGGGTCGAATGGATGCCGGATATGCAGGCTGAGGGGACGTCTGTGTCACAGCCGCAGCAGCAGTCCCGGGTGCGGTTTCTGGAATTGTTCACACCGAAGCTGTTCACGGTATTGCAGGAAGGTTACCGACTGTCCCACTTTCGCTCCGATCTGCTGGCTGGACTTACCGTGGCCATTGTCGCATTGCCGCTGTCGATGGCCATCGCAATCGCCTCCGGCGCGACTCCTGCCCAGGGGCTATATACGGCGATCATAGGCGGGTTCATCGTATCCGCCCTCGGCGGCAGCCGATTTCAGATAGGTGGACCTGCCGGCGCCTTCATCGTACTGGTGGCAACCACTGTCCAGCTACATGGTATGGAGGGGTTGTTTCTGGCAACCATCATGTCAGGATGCATGCTGGTCGCGGCCGGTTACCTGCAGCTGGGAACCTATATCAAGTTCATTCCCTATCCGGTTACCGTGGGTTTCACGGCAGGCATCGCCATCATCATCTTTGCCAGCCAGGTCAAGGACCTGCTGGGACTGGACCCCGGTGCCGAAATGCCAGGACCATTACTGGAGAAACTTCCGGCCATTTGGTCAGCCCTGCCAACGACTGAACTGCGTACCGTAGCAGTCTCCGTGTGTACGATTGGCATCATCATCGCGATCAGAAAATTCCGTCCTCAGTGGCCCGGTATGCTGATGGCCATCGTCATCACCTCATTGGCAGTGCAACTGCTGGCTCTGCCGCTGAGTACCATCGGTACGGTGTTCGGTGGCATTCCGAGTTCCTTACCGATGCCATCGATGCCGGATATCTCCCGGGAAAAAATGTTCGCGCTATTGCCAGCCGCCCTATCGTTTGCACTGCTGGGGTCCATCGAGTCGTTACTATCGGCCGTGGTCGCCGATGGCATGAGTGGACGGCGGCACCGCTCCAATTGCGAGCTGGTGGCACAGGGTGTCGCCAACATAGCAGCAGGCATCTTCGGTGGAATCTGCGTTACCGGAACCATTGCCCGGACGGCCACCAATGTCCGTGCCGGGGCGCATGGGCCGATAGCGGGCATGATGCACGCCATGTTTCTGTTGCTGTTCATTTTGCTGGCAGCACCGATAGCCAGTTACATTCCCCTGGCAAGTCTCGCCGGTGTGCTGGCCATCGTTGCCTGGAACATGATAGAGAAACACGCCATCGGCAGATTGCTGCTGGCCTCCAGAGGCGATGCTGCAGTGTTGCTGGTCACTTTCCTGCTGACGATATTCCGTGATCTGGCAGAGGCGATAGTCGTAGGCTTCGCCCTGGGTTCCGTACTGTTCATTCACCGCATGTCCCAGACTACCGCTGTATCCACGCACCTGCCGTGGATGAGTGAAGATCAGGTAGATGCTGCGGGTGAGGATCGTGTTCCCTACGATGAGAATCTTGCATCCAATCCTGAAGTCATGATCTACCGGATATCAGGCGTGTTCTTTTTTGCAGCAGCGGGGTCCATTGGATCGGTGCTCGACAGGATATCGGACACCTGCAGGCTGTTGATCGTCGACTTTACTGAAGTTCCCTTCATCGACTCGACCGCAGCCAACACCCTGGAAGTGCTGGCGCAAAAAGGACAGCGACGACACCTGCAGATTGTATTCACCGGAATGTCGACAACCTTGTCTCAACAGTTGTCAAGGTATGGCGTGTCCGAACCGCTCGTCGTCACGTCCAGCAGTATTGGGCAGGCACTGACGGACTACCCGCGGCGTGAGTGATCTCTACAGCCGTTTGCCGGTTTTCGAATCGAATACATGCTGAGCATGTGGCGGCACATCGAAGTTCAATGCCAGGCCAATCGAACGTTCGCTGTGCACCCCGGGCAGACTGGCGACCAGCGGTATGCGGGTGCCTGTAAGAAATCCGTGTACCAGCGTGTTGGACCCTAACTGTTCCACCATACCGGTTTCCATACCCAGGCAGCCGGAATCGGACAGCACGAGATGTTCCGGGCGAATCCCCATGTCCACCTCATTCGTTGCCTGGGTATCAGATGGAATGCGGACACCAGTCTCCAGGGTAATGGCACCTGAGTCAGCGGTTCCGCGGAGGATATTCATCGATGGGCTGCCAATGAAGTCGGCAACGAAGCGGGTCGCAGGTTTTTCGTACAACTCGATAGGCGTACCGAACTGTTCTACATAGCCGTCGTTGAGTACCATGAGCCGGTCTCCGAGAGTCATGGCTTCGACCTGGTCATGTGTGACGTACACCGAGGTAACCCGCAGGTCGCGTTGCAGTTTGCGAATCTCCAGGCGCATCTGAACGCGCAGTTTGGCATCAAGATTCGACAGCGGTTCATCGAACAGAAAAACGTCCGGTTTGCGGACGATGGCACGGCCCATGGCCACTCGCTGGCGCTGACCGCCGGACAGTTCCCGTGGTTTGCGCTGCAGATAATCACTCAGTTGCAACAGGGCGGCGGTTCTTTCAACCCGTTCGCGAATTTCGCTCTTGTCCAGTTTTGCGATCTTCAGGCTGTAGGCCATGTTGTCGTATACACTCATGTGTGGATACAGTGCGTAATTCTGGAACACCATGGCGATGTTTCTTTCCATGGGTTCCAGATCATTGACGATTCTGTCATCAATCTGAATGGTTCCAGCGCTGATCGTTTCCAGACCGGCAATCATGCGCAGCAGCGTGGATTTTCCACAGCCCGATGGACCCACGATCACGACGAATTCCTGGTCGTTTATGTCGAAATCGACGCCATGGATGATTTCGGTCTTTCCATAGGTTTTGCGGACATCGCTGAGAGTGACGGTTGACATGGATGCGTTTTATTTCTCGGTGTCCACGAGGCCTTTGATGAACAGCCTCTGCATAAAAATGACCACCAGCACGGGTGGCAGCATGGCAAGCAGGGCGGTTGCCATGATCAGTGGCCAGTCAGTCAGATCATCGCCGGAGGGGAACATCTGCTTGATGCCCATGACGATGGTATTCATCTCTGGTTCCGTGGTCATCAGCAATGGCCACAGGTACTGATTCCACCCATAAATGAACAGGATCACGAACAATGCTGCTATGTTGGTTCGAGACATCGGCAGCAGAATATCCAGGAAGAAGCGCATCGGGCTTGCTCCGTCCACGCGCGCAGCCTCGGTCAATTCATCGGGAACGGTCATATAGAACTGGCGAAACAGGAAAGTGGCCGTAGCCGATGCTATAAGCGGAAGAATCAGGCCGGTGTAGCTGTTCAGCATACCGAAATTGGCCACGACAACGTAGGTCGGTACGATACGAACTTCCACCGGTAACATCAGTGTCATGAAGATCAGCCAGAAAAACAAAGCACGAAAAGGGAAGCGGAAGTAGACGATGGCAAATGCGGACATCAGCGAGATGATGATCTTGCCAATGGCGATACCCAGCGCCATGACCATGGAGTTGACCAGCATCCGCCATACCGGTGCATTGATACCGGAGAACAGAGCCCGGGAGTAGTTTTCGACAAGCTGGTCACCGGGAAGCAGTGGCATCGGCGGTCGTACCAGCTCTGCCTGAGTCACGGACGAGGCGATGAAGGCGAGATAGATGGGGAAGCACACGATGCCGATGCCGATGATCAGGCCCAGGTGAATCAGCCAGGTAGCCTTGCCGGTTTTTTCGACCATGCCACTCATCAGTAGTGCACGCGTCGTTCGATGAACTTGAACTGCACGACGGTGAGTATTCCGACCACGACCAGCAATACGACCGATTGAGCGGCTGAGGACCCGAGATCCTGACCGACGAAACCGTCGGCGTAGACCTTGTAGACCAGGATGGTCGTCGCCTGTTGCGGACCCCCCGAGGTGATCGTGTGTATGACGCCAAAGGTTTCGAAAAAGGAATAGACGACGTTGACCACCAGCAGGAAAAAAGTGGTAGGCGAGAGTAGCGGGAAGATGATGGTCCGGAAGCGTTTCCAGAAATGGGCGCCATCGATGGCAGCCGCTTCGATGACGCTGCGCGGTACTGCCTGCAAACCCGCCAGAAAGAACAGGAAGTTATAGCTGATTCGCCCCCAGGAAGATGCCAGCACGACCAGCCCCATGGCCTGTCCGCTATTGAGCTTGTGGTTCCAGTCGTAACCCAGCTGGTCCAGATACCAGCTCGCTATGCCCACATTGGGGTTGAAGATGAACAGCCAGAGCACGCCTGCGACGGCAGGGGCCACCGCATAGGGCCAGATGAGCAGTGTGCGGTAGGTCCCCGTACCCTTGATGATGCGATCCGCCATCAGTGCCAGCCACAGTGCAACACTCATGGACACCACGGTGACCAGGATGGAAAACACGGCGGTGGTTCTGAACGAAGCCAGGTAGTAGGGATCGCTGAACAGGTATTCGAAATTACCCAGGCCAACGAACTGTGATTTCAGACCGAAGGGGTCAGGAATGAAAGCGGACTGGTAGATGGCCTGGCCGGCAGGCCAGAAGAAGAACACGGCCGTGATGATGGCCTGAGGCAGAATCAGTATGAGGGGTAGTCGCCAACCCCGGAATGTGACGCGTTTTTCCACCGACCCTGTGCCAGTTTGTAGAGATCGTCTCGTTACAGAATGCAATACCGGGCAGGGGACACCTCAGCGGCTCCGTGCGCGTAGAGGTGTCCCCTTCCGGATTTATCGGTTGGCCTGCTCGAAGCGGCGCAGCAGCTGGTTGCCACGGGCCACTGCGCTGTCCAGCGCCTCCTGGGCATCCTTGTCGCCAGTCCATACCGCTTCGAGTTCTTCATCGATGATGCCGCGAATCTGGTCGAAACTGCCCAGGCGCAGTCCTTTGGAATTCGCTGTCGTCGGTTTGGATGTCATCTGCAGGATGGCGATGTCAGTGCCCGGATTCTTGTCGTAGAAGCCTTCGGCCTTGGTCTGTTCGTAGGCTTCGGTGGTGATGGGCAGGTAGCCTGTGTCCTGATGCCACTTTGCCTGGATGTCAGAGCTGGACAGGAAGCTGAGAAACTGCGATACGCCCTTGTATTCTTCGGCATCATGTCCGCTCAGGACCCACAGGGATGACCCGCCGATGATGGTGTTCTGCGGAGCCCCCTTTACCGTTGACCAGTACGGTAGCGGTCGGATCTCGAATTCGAATGAAGCCTCTGCCTTGACCCCTGCATACCCGGCGGATGATTCCGTAAAAAAGGCGCAGTCACCTGCCCGGAAGTTGGCCCCGCCTTCGTTGCGCCGTCCGGCATACAGGAACTTTCCATCCCTGGCCCATTCGCCCATGGCCTGAATATGCGCTACCTGAAGCGGTGCATTGAATGCCAGCTCGGTATCCAGGCCGGTGAAGCCATTGTCCTTGGTGGCGAAGGGAAGATCATGGTAGGCGGAGAAATTTTCCAGGTGAACCCAGCTCTGCCAGGCCGTGGTCAGCGGGCAGTCACTGCCTGCCTCCTTTATCTTGCCCAGCGCCTCGTCAACCTGTTCCCAGGTGCTCAGGTCCATGTCCGGATCGAGTCCGGCCTCGGTCAGGGCATCACGATTGACGTAGAGAACCGGTGTGGAGGAGTTGTAGGGCAGCGAGAGCATCTCTCCGTCCGGTGTGGTGTAGTAGCCCTTGACCGGGGCCAGGTAAGCGTCCGCATTGAAAGTTGCGCCACCTTCCTTCATTACCTCGTATACCGGTTTGATGGCTCCCTTGGCGGCCATCATGGTGGCAGTGCCTACCTCGAAAACCATCAGGATGTGCGGTTGCTCACCTGCCCTGAAGGCTGCGATTCCCGCATTCAGGGTCTCGGAATAATTACCCTTGTGCGTGCCGACGACGACAAAATCGGATTGTGACGCATTGAATTTTTCGATCTGCTCGGCGAGCAGATCACCAAGCCGGCCAGTAAAGGCATGCCACCACTGGATTTCCGTGGCAGCCGAGGCTGGAAGGGCGGCACTGCCTATGGAACAGGCCAGAACGGCGCCTAGCAGGGTCTTGTTCATTGGTGAGTTCTCCTTTTTGGTGGTGGCAAGTGGGAACTAGACCACGAGCGGGTCAATAACTCAAGCGACTCCTGGTCTGGCTGCAACCCATCGGCAGCTGATGAAGGGGAAACCGAAATCCGCCTACCTGTGGGCAGGTGCAGCTGGCGGCAGGATTTGCCGATGCCTGGCGAACCCCGCTTCCGAGCCAGGACATCACGCCCGCCAGCCGAAATCGCTTATGCTTGGTGAGTACTCATCCATCGGAACAGGAGAACAAACGAATGCGCAAGCGAACCGTCAACGCCCTGGGCGTGGCCCTGGCGACCAGCCTGACTGCTGCCCTGCCAACCCTTGCCCAGGCAGAAACAGTCAAGGTCGGCATGATTACAACCTTGTCCGGTGGCGGTTCTGGCCTGGGGATCGACGTCCGTGATGGTTTTCTGCTGGCCATCACGGGCAGTGATGACATCGAGCTGATCATCGAGGACGATCAGCGCAAACCGGATGTGGCGGTACAGATTGCCGACAAGATGATTCAGTCGGACAAGGTCGACGTGCTGACTGGCATCATTTTTTCAAATCTTGCCATGGCGGTGGTTCCGGCAGCGGTCAATCAGGGTAAGTTCTATCTTTCCCCCAACGCAGGACCGTCTGCACTGGCAGGCAAAGGCTGTCATGAGAATTACTTCAACGTGGCCTGGCAAAACGACAATCTGCACGAAGCGGCAGGTGGCTATGCCAATTCGGCGGGTCATGCCAATTCCTTCATCCTTGCTCCCAACTACCCGGCAGGCAAGGATGCGCTCACCGGTTACAAGCGCTACTACACCGGCAAGCTCGCTGGCGAACTGTATACCAAGCTGGGCCAGACGGATTACGCTGCCGAGATTGCGCAGATACGCGCCTCCGATGCTGACAGCGTCTATTTCTTCCTGCCCGGCGGTATGGGAATCAGTTTCATGAAGCAATGGTCGCAGTCGGGTATCGAGCTGCCGGTGATCGGTCCTGCATTCTCATTCGACCAGGGCATACTCAGTGCCGTCGGGGATGCCGCCCTGGGCGTTCGCAATACATCACAATGGTCAAAGGACCTGGATAACGAGGCAAACCGGAAATTCGTCGCCGATTTCCAGGCGCAATATGGTCGCCTGCCCTCGCTGTATGCCTCCCAGGGATATGACACGGGGAAACTGTTGCTCTCAGCCATGAGCAAGGCAAGTGTCAATGATGCCGATGCGTTTCGGACAGCACTCGAGGCCGCCGATTTCGCATCGACACGTGGCAGCTTTGCCTTCGACTCCAGCCATCATCCCATCCAGGACATCTACGTACGCGAAGTGGTTCGCGAGGGGGATGTACTGACCAATACGATCGTCTCCCGGGCGCTTGAGCAGCACTCGAATGTCTATGCGGCAGAGTGCGCAATGTGAATCATCACGTGTACCGGATTCAGTGAGCTGTGCCGACAAGCCTGTCGCGCATGAATCATGATCGTTACCTCACAGATCGTCCCGCCACGTCCTGATTCCGGATGCAGGGCGGCCGCATGAGCGCCGGACTCGTCGCCGAACAACTGCTTAACGGCTTGCAGTTTGGTGTCATGCTGTTTCTGATGTCGGCAGGATTGACGCTGGTATTTGGCGTCATGGGCCTGATCAACCTGGCACATGGTTCGCTGTATATGGTCGGTGCCTATGCCGCTGCGCTGGTGGCTGGCTGGACAGGATCCTTCTGGGCAGGTCTGGCCGCCAGTCTGATGGCCGCCGCTATCGCAGGTGCACTGGTCGAGATGGTCGTGCTGCGGAGACTCTACCGGCGCGATCATCTGGATCAGGTGCTGGCAACCTTTGCCCTGATTCTGATGTTCTCGGAAGGCACTCGGTGGCTTTTCGGTGCTTTCCCGCTGTACCTGAACGTCCCGGCCTCCCTGTCCGGCACGGTCCTGCTACCCATGGGTATCGTCTATTCGAAATACCGCCTGGCTATCATCGTCTGTGGTATGGCTGTGGCCCTGGGATTGTTCATACTGATTGGCCGGACCCGGCTGGGAGTGCGTATACGGGCAGGTCAGAGCGACCGGCAGATGATCGCTGCGCTGGGCGTCGACATTGCCACTCTTTACACGGTGGTCTTTGCGCTCGGCGCCGCACTGGCCGGACTGGCCGGGGCGCTCGTGGGAGCCATTCAGTCGGTTGAAGTGGGCATGGGCGAACCGGTATTGATTCTGGCCTTCGTGGTGATCGTGATCGGTGGTATCGGTTCGATCAAAGGCGCCCTGGTGGGTGCCATCCTGGTGGGCATGACCGATACGATGGGTCGTTTCCTGTTGCCTGTCATGTTCAAGAATTTCATGGACGGTGCAACCGCCAGTTCAGTGGGCTCCGCCCTGGCATCCATGCTGATCTACATCGTCATGGCAACCGTGCTGATCTTCCGGCCGTCGGGACTGTACGGCAAACCGGCATGATGTCACGGGAACATCTGGTCAATGCCATCGTCATCGCGTTACTGGTTCTGGTGCCGCTGCTGGCACTCGTTCTGGACGAACCCTACCTCATTACCCTGGCTACCCGGGTCAGCATACTGGCCATGGCAGGGGTCGGGCTGAACCTGGCACTGGGATATGGTGGCCTGGTGTCGCTGGGTCACGCCGCATTTTTCGGTGTTGGCGGGTACGTGACGGGCATCCTGGCCAGTCACGCACTGAACTACGAGCCGATCATGCAAACGCCATGGATGATACAAGGCAGCACTGAGATGCCCGTCATCTGGATCTGTGCCGCACTGGTGTGTGGCGTCCTCGCCCTGCTCATAGGAGCGCTGTCCCTGCGTACCACGGGTGTCTACTTCATCATGATCACGCTGGCATTCGCCCAGATGCTGTATTACTTTTCTATCAGCTGGCCGACATACGGCGGTGAAGATGGCCTGTCTGTCTATCTGCGCAATACGTTTCCGGGCCTGAATACCATGAACGGCATCCATTTTTTCGCGATTTCGTTTGCCTGGCTGCTGGCCGCTCTGTGGCTATCCAGTGCGTTGGTACAATCGCGCTTCGGGCTTGCCTTGCAGGCTGCCAGGCAGAATCCGGTACGGGTCGCGGCGGTCGGTATAGCACCCTACAAGGTGCAACTGACAGCCTTTGTCATCTCCGGTGTCATCACCGGTGTTGCCGGCGCTCTGTATACCGATCTCAACCGCTTCGTCAGTCCTTCGGTCCTGAGTTGGCATACATCGGGAGAGATCATGGTGTTCGTGATTCTGGGTGGTGTGGCGCGACTGGTCGGTCCTCTGGTGGGGGCGGCGGTCTTCATCATTCTCGAACAGTCACTTGGCGGTATCAGCGAGAACTGGCAGTTCTGGCTTGGTGCGTTGTTGATAGTGGTTGTTCTGCACGCTCGCGGTGGTGTCATGGGTTTTCTGGCACCGGAGAATGGCCATGCCTGATCCGGTCCTGGCGGTACGACACCTGTGCAAACGCTTTGATGCGGTCATCGCCTGCGAGGATGTGACCCTGGAGCTGATGCCCGGGGAGATTCACGCGCTGATCGGACCCAACGGTGCGGGAAAATCAACACTCATTCGCCAGATCGCCGGTAATGTTCGCCAGGACCAGGGGCAGATTCTGCTGGCAGGGAGAGATATCAGTCGGCTGAGTGTGGATGCGCGTGCACGCGCAGGGCTGGCGCAGAGTTTCCAGATATCCACGGTCATCCCGAATTTCAGCGTACTGCAGAATGTGATGCTGGCGGTACAGGGAAAATCGGGTCACTCGTTCCGATTCTTCAGAAAGGCGATCAAGCAACGCGAACTGGTGGAGCGGGCACGTTCGTACCTGGCACAGCTGGGATTGACCGAACGTGAAAAAACGAATGCTGCCGCACTCAGTCATGGCGAGCGCCGTAAACTGGAACTGTGCATGGCCCTGGCCCTGGAACCGCAAGCATTCCTGCTGGATGAACCAATGGCCGGTGTCGGGTCCGCAGGTTCCACGGCCATGACCACACTGCTGTCCGCGCTGAAAACGCAAGCACCCATACTGTTGGTCGAGCACGATATGGATGCAGTATTTACGCTGGCAGACCGTCTGTCGGTACTGGTGTACGGACGCATCATTGCCTCGGGGAGCGTCAATGAAATTCGTCGCAATGCAGCTGTTCGCGAAGCCTATATGGGTTCGGACGATCTGCCGGCAAGCGTTCAGAGGCGCTCATGACCTGCCTGCTCGAGGTGCAGAATCTGCAGGCCTGGTACGGCAGGATCCAGGTACTCGATGGCGTTGAACTGCGAGTCGAAGAGGGACAGGTCGTATCCCTGATGGGGCGCAACGGAATGGGCAAGAGCACGACGATCGGAGCGATCTGTGCACTGGTTGAGCAGCGGGCGGGGAGCATTACATTTGCACGGCAATCGATTCTCGAATTGCCTGCTTATCAGATTGCCAGGGCGGGTATCGGCCTGGTGCCGGAAGGGCGCAGGGTGTTTGCCAATTTGAGCGTACGCGAAAATCTCAGTGCTGCGGCCACCCGTGGTCCCTGGGACCTTCATCGGGTCTACAAGCTTTTCCCACGCTTGGCAGAACGCGCGCCTCAGTCCGGTGCCACTTTGTCGGGTGGCGAACAACAGATGCTGGTGATCGGCAGAGCGTTGATGACCAACCCGCGCCTGCTGATCCTGGATGAGGCCACCGAAGGGCTGGCACCCGTCATCCGCCAGGAAATCTGGTCATCCATCAGGCAACTGAAACAGGAAGGCATGGCGATACTGCTGGTGGACAAGACGCTCAGGGAATTACTGGATATTGCGGACAACTGCTTCATACTGGAAAAAGGTGCGACCATCTGGTCCGGAGCGCCGGATCATCTGACAGCAGATGTTGCAGATGCGTTTCTGGGTGTCTGATGAGCGCCATGACCGTCACCGGGAAAACTGCAGGGGCTCGGCCATGACTGAACATTCACAACCAGATGTCATCGACTGGGACGATGCATTTGACAACGGCTCTTATGTACCGGGGTCGTCAGCTTTTCCCGAGCAGTGGCGGACACGGGCCGAATCATGGCGTAATGAGCTGCGTGCCTGCGGCAGACTGGATGCTGATATCCGCTATGGCGACAGGCACAGGCAGGCACTGGATATTTTCAGGCCTGAGGGAGTGTCGAGAGGATTGGTCGTCATCGTTCACGGCGGCTACTGGCACAAGTTCTATAAGGATGACTGGTCCCATTTGTCGGCAGGCTGCCTTGCGCACGGCTGGAGTGTTGCCATTCCCGGATATCGCCTGGCGCCGGATGTATCCGTACCGCAGATCACGCACGATGTCAGCACGGCGCTGGGCTGCGCAGCCGAGCGGATAGATGGCCCGATACGAGTGGTGGGGCACTCGGCTGGTGGGCATCTGGTGACGCGGTTGCTGTGTGCTGATGTGCCTGTTTCACCGCGTATCGTGAGGCGCCTGGTTCACGTCGTCGCAGTCAGCGGGATCTACGATCTGCGCCCGCTGTTGAGGTGCCGCATGAACGACATTCTGCAACTGGGCGAAGCCGAGGCGATGGCGGAAAGTCCGGCGCTCCAGCAGTGTGCTTTGTCTACCCCGTTGACCTTGTGGGTCGGTGACGAAGAGCGTCCGGAATACCTGAGGCAGATTCGCTTGCTGAGCGAAAAGTGGGAACATCGTGAACCGGCAGTAAGCTCCTGTTATGAGAAGGGTAAGAATCATTTCTCCGTCATCGACGCACTGACTGATCCCGGCAGTGCGCTGGTGAGCGCGTTATTACGGCAGTGACCAGAAGGCCTTGACCAGTGGACTGTGCAGGCTCTTGTTCAGCGTGAATAAGCCTACGTCGTAGGCCGCCAGTTCCGGCCTGACATCCAGAATGCGGATGCGTTGTGCCATGGGGCTATTGTCCAGCACGATCTTGGGTACCACACCGACACCCAGGCCGAGGCTGACCATACTGGCGATGGCTTCGTTGCCCGACACCTGTGCATAGACTTTCGGAACTACTCGGAGCGACTTGAACCAGGCATCCACACGACTGCGCAGGATTCCACCTTCAGCCAGAATCATCGGTACCGATGACCACTCATCCGGGCTGCCGGGAGGATTGACTGGAATGTCATCATCACCCTGTGCAACGGGGGCAATGAACAATAGCGGTGACATGAGAACGGGCTTGAAGGCCAGGGAGCGCGATATTCTGGATGGATGCGCTGCTATGCAGATGTCTTCATGTCCTTCCAGGACACGTGCAATGGCATGTTCCGGGTCACCCGTGTGCAGTTTGATATCGATTCCGGGAAAGCGGGGTCGGAATCGGTTCAGCAGGTCATACAGTATGCTGTGGCTGGCCGTGACCGAGCAATACAGACTCAGTTCCCCCTGGAGCGGGTCGCCTGTATCCGCCAGGTCCTGGCACATGCGCTTCCAGTTGGACATCGTCTCCCGGGCATAGGTTTCGAAGCGCAAACCCTTGGCGCTCAGCACCACGCTTCGGTTGTCGCGCTCAAACAGGGTCACGCCGAGCTCCTCCTCGAGCTGACGAATGTTTCTTGACAGGGTAGACAGACTGACGTTGCAGGCGACGCTGGCGTGCCCGAAGTGCAAGGTCTGCGCGAGGGTCAGGAATTGTGTCAGGATGCGTGTATTCATTGCGAATATTAAAACATTGTGTTTTAAATATATCAATTTACGAAACACAATCGAACCGCTAGAATGCGCGGCTGTATGAACAGTCGCGATCAACACGGAGTCGAGCCCATGGCCAACTATTTCAATACCCTGCCGCTGCGTGAGCAACTGGCCCAGTTGGGCAAGTGTCGTTTCATGCACCTGTCTGAATTCGACGACGGGGTGAATGCACTGAAGGGCAAGAAAATGGTCGTCATCGGCTGCGGTGCGCAAGGGCTGAACCAGGGGCTCAACCTGCGCGACAGCGGTCTGGACGTGTCGTATACACTGCGCGCCGAGGCTATTGCCGAGAAACGCCAGTCATGGAGGAATGCCACAGAGAATGGATTTACCGTCGGAACCTATGAGGAGCTTGTTCCTACCGCCGACATCGTGCTGAACCTGACACCCGACAAACAGCATACCGCCGTGGTCAATGCCATCATGCCGCTGATGAAGCGGGGTGCCTGTCTGTCCTATTCACATGGTTTCAACATTGTCGAGGAGGGCATGAAGATTCGCGATGACCTGACCGTCATCATGGTTGCACCCAAGTGCCCTGGCTCAGAAGTCCGAGCTGAATATGTTCGCGGATTTGGTGTGCCCACACTGATCGCCGTCCACGATGACAACGATCCAAACGGCGAAGGGCTGGAACTGGCGAAGGCGTACGCCGTAGGCACCGGTGGCCACAAGGCCGGAGTGCTGATGTCCTCGTTCATCGCCGAGGTCAAATCCGATCTGATGGGTGAGCAGACGATCCTGTGCGGCATGTTGCAGACCGGCTCATTGTTGTGTTTTGACAAGATGATCGAAGAAGGAGTGGATGCCGGCTATGCATCAAAACTCATTCAATATGGCTGGGAGACTGTTACCGAGGCGCTGAAGTACGGAGGCGTGACCAACATGATGGACCGCTTGTCGAACCCGGCCAAGATCAGGGCCTATGATCTGGCCGAAGAGTTGAAAGATATCATGCGGCCTCTGTATCAGAAACACCAGGATGACATCATGAATGGCAACTTTTCGGCGACGATGATGGCGGACTGGGCCAATGACGACGCGCAGTTGCTGGGTTGGCGTGCGGAAACGGCCGAAACACCTTTCGAAAAAACTGCGGCCGGCGATATGGAGATCTCCGAACAGGAATATTTCGACAACGGCATCCTAATGGTGGCCATGGTAAAGGCCGGTGTGGAACTGGCGTACGAGACGATGACATCGGCCGGAATAATCGGTGATTCCGCCTACTATGAGTCTCTGCACGAGACGCCACTGATCGCGAACACCATCGCTCGCAAGAAGCTGTACGAGATGAATTCAACCATTTCCGATACGGCGGAATACGGTTGCTATCTGTATAACAACGCCTGCGTTCCTCTTCTGGGGGACTTCATGAAAGGTATCAGGAGTGATGTGATCGGGCGTGGTCTGAAACTGAACGACATGAGTGTGGACAATGCTCGTCTGATCGAAGTCAATCAGTCCATCCGCAGTCATCCGGTAGAGGCCATCGGCGCCACGTTGCGCGGCTACATGGCGGATATGAAGCGCATCGTTTAGTCCGGGCTGGTTCGGGTCGTCAATGATCACTCGAATACCGGCATCACCGGAATCAGTGCAGAAGGTCCCGGGCGAGCCACACGAGATACGGCTTGATGCACTGACTGTCGACTTCGACGAACGCTTTCGGCTGGTCGATATCGACTGGCGGCTCGCGGATGATCAGCACTGGATGATCACCGGCGCCAATGGTTCCGGCAAGTCAGCTCTGGCCGCCAGCCTGGCCGGGGCCGGACAGGTGCTGGCAGGTCGCCTCACTGGCCTGCCCGCAAACGTTGCGCTGGTTTCCTACGAGACGCAGGGTCAACTCATCGAAGCAGAACGGCGCAAGGATGATGCGGATATCATGGACGTCATCTCCGAAGGGACATCGGTGAGGGAAATACTGCAGGAGGGTTGTCAGGACGATGCGTTGTGTTCCACCCTGGTCGAACAGTTCGGGCTCTCCGGCCTGATGGATCGTGCATTTCGTAAGCTCTCTACCGGGGAATCGCGAAAGGTACTACTGATTCAGGCGTTGACGAGCAAGCCGGACCTCCTGGTGCTCGATGAACCTTTCGATGGTCTGGATGCAGCCACTCACCGCATGCTGGCGGATCACCTGGCATCCCTGGCGGAGCATGTGCCGATGGTGCTGGTGCTGAACCGATTCGACGAATGTCCTGATTTCATCACCGATATTGCATACGTCGAGCACGGCAGTCTTCTACACAGCATCAGTCGCCAGGATGAGCAGGCATATGCTGAGCTCTATCAACTGCTGCATCTGAAAACCACGGATCTCGTGGTACCCTCGGCCGACCCGGTGTCGTCGTTGCCGGCACTGGATAATGAACAGCCGTTAGTCCGTCTCAACCAGGTCAGTATTCGTTATGGCGATACCACGATATTCAGTGATCTCTCCTGGACGATAGAGCGCAATCAGCACTGGCAACTGACCGGACGCAACGGCAGCGGAAAAACCGGGCTGCTGTCACTGATAACCGGTGATCATCCGCAGTGCTACGTCAATGATATTTTCGTATTCGGATTCCAGCGTGGCAGTGGCGAGAGCATCTGGCAGATAAAGCAGTACATCGGCTACGTGTCCACGGCCCTGCAGTGGGAGTATCGGGTCAGCACCAGCTTGCGGCATGTAATCATCTCCGGCTTCTACGACAGTATTGGCCTGTACAGCAAGTACACGGACAGGCAGCGGGAAATCGCCGACCAATGGCTGGCATTGCTGGGTATGGCCGATCGCGCCGACCAGGCTTTCAATCAGCTCTCGTACGGGGACCAGCGTCTGTTGCTGATTGCCCGGGCAATGGTCAAGCATCCGCCCCTGCTGATACTCGATGAACCGTGCCTGGGCCTCGATGACATGAACCGGCAACTGGTGCTAGCCCTGATAGAGAAAATCTGTGCCGGTACGGAGACGTCCGTCCTGTACGTGAATCATCATCCCGAGGACAGAATCGCGGGGATCGACCATCATCTTTCCCTTGATCCCGCATGAGCATGCTGGCAATCATCCTGATCTGCCTGGTGCTGAGCACACTCATGGTGGCCGTTCATCATGAGACACTGATGTTCATCACCAGTGGATTTCTGCCGCGCTTTTCCCGACCGAGACGCTGGCATGTGGGGGCTAC
Source organism: Granulosicoccus sp. (assembly GCA_013002205.1). Taxonomy (GTDB): domain Bacteria; phylum Pseudomonadota; class Gammaproteobacteria; order Granulosicoccales; family Granulosicoccaceae; genus Granulosicoccus. Next base: position 1,246 of record JABDKN010000049.1, on the reverse strand, counting down.
GGTAATGGTACTGATGGCAGCACACATCGCAGAGATCATGATTTTCGGGATCGGTCTCTATGTGGCGGGTGAGTACTGGAATCTCGGCGGATTGTTCGGTACCGAGGCTTCGCGTTTCCATACCTATATGTATTTTTCCTTTTCAAGTTACACCTCCCTGGGAATCGGTGATGTTTTCCCTACCGGTCATTTGCGATACATGTCCGGTGTGGAGGCACTGCTGGGACTGGTCATGATCGGCTGGACAGCCTCATTCCTGTTTCTGGAGATGCGTACATACTGGTCGGTGCACAGTGATAAATAGCGATTCGTGTTACCTGGCCGGCTGTGCAACATTGACGTTGGAGTACTGTACTGTGTACTGTCTCACCGAGTGTGCCACACGCTCGTTCCCACCTGCCGTTGACCACTGGGGAGCATATTTTTTCGCATGAACAGATCAACAGGACGTCCGGTTACGATACCTCTGCCGACGGTGCAGACTCGCACTGCCCGGCGTCGCCTCTGGTTATCCAGCCTGCGGGTGTGGCTGGCGATTCTCATGCTGATGAGCGTACCTGCCGGTCAGGCGCTGGCAGCCACCGAGACAATCGATCAGGCATCCACAGAGACATCGTCCAGGGTGGTCGCCAACGAACTGACCGTGAAAATCACTGCCGATATGGCAACGGTGACTGTGGAGACCTCGGAGGGGCCTGTCGAGATCACGCGCGAGCAAGACACCACGCACCAGATCTCCGGTGAATTTTCCCGGACGTCACGACCTTGCCCGCCGTTCTGTGTACAGCCAATGAAGGTTGCCGAAGGCGTATCGACGGTGGGCGAGCTGGAGATCCTTGATATGCTCCGGCACCCGGATGGGCTCGTCATCGATTCGCGAGAGTTCGAATGGTACCTGAATGGCACAATCCCGGGATCCGTGCATATCCCCTATACGGAAATCGCTGGACGGCTCGATGAGCTGGGTTGTACACGATCCGCGTCCGACTGGATCTGCGACAGTGCCCGGCAGGTAGCGTTATTCTGCAATGGTCCATGGTGCGGACAATCGCCGACGGCCATCAGGGCCATGATTCGCGAAGGCTACCCGGCCGGGCGAATTGCCTACTATCGGGGGGGTATGCAGATGTGGCAACTGCTCGGACTCACGGTCATCCCCGGTGAATTTTAAACCGGATCATGTTGACGGCCAGGAGAACCTGCGCATGAGCCCTGCCAACCTGCAAGGTGATGATGGGTCCCGGGA
>JABDKN010000006.1 GCA_013002205.1 Granulosicoccus sp. | reverse complement strand
TCCCATGCCTCCGGTGCATTGATGTCTGCATCGGGTACGCCCTCATAACTGGGATACAGATACGCGGTACTGTTGTAGTTCAGCGTCAAGCCAAATGCCTGGCCGGTATTATGCAAATTCCATTGCTCGTTGAAATTCTGGAAGGTCAGGTCATTGGGTGGAGTACCGATGGTTTCAGAACCTTCCCATGTTGCAGGTAGATATATGACCCGGCGATAGTTCTTATCGGCAGTCAATATATTGGGATTGTTACGATAGGCATTCAGCGATCTGTCGACGGCTCCTGATGGAACGCGCATCAATAACACCTCGGTTCCTGTGAGCGTTCGGACGAAGTTTGCATTGGCGGCCGCGTGGACTTGTGCTTTCGTAGCAGCCGGGGTCCCAGGCCTGAATTTCACCAGCACCGTGTCCGGTGCAAACCGGTCCAGCGCTGGCCCGGCAGGCTGGGCCTGAATTCCGGCAGGTACCAGAAGCAGGAGAACGTAAATGAACAATAGGACTCTCTGGGCCGGTAGAGTATTCATAAGCACCTCTTTTCTGGACAAGCCAACGGATCTTTGAGTTCTACTGTCCAAGAATGATGGGTGCCCGGAATGTTGTCAACGATCTACCCGTTTTTGTGCGTAAAAGTCGCTTTGTGAAGGCTGATCCCTGTCTAAAAACAATCGGAAACGAGAATCAATAGACATTTGAGTACAGAAAATCCGGTGCACGTCCACTCTACACGCGTAGAGCCATTCACCCGCAGAGCGATGCCGCCTCCACGCACATTGGCTGGAGAATCCTGCGTGATGGCGCGTATAATCAAGCCTGTCAATGATGGCATCAGGAGTAGGTGAATACCGCTCACGGAAGGATGATCTTCATTTCGGCGCCGTATATTGTAAAGCGACGACGGTACAGGCAATGCCAGAGCACATGCACACTGATGAACCTGTCATCGCCATGATGATGGCGATGGACCGCAATCGACTGATAGGTCGGGATGGCAGGCTGCCCTGGCATATCCCGGGCGAACTTGCCTACTTCAAGGCAGTGACCATGGGTAAACCTGTGGTCATGGGTCGCAAGACCTACGAATCGATCGGCAAGCCGCTACCGGGCCGGGACAATATAGTGGTGACGCGAAACCCGAACTGGTCAGCCGATGGTGTACAGCGCGCGCAGAGTCTGGAATCTGCGCTGTCCCTGGCCAAGGGGATCGCTGCAGGTGATACGCAGCAGAATGTACCCGACGGTTCGCATCCGGAAGTCATGATCATTGGTGGGGCATCATTGTGTCGCGATGCCATGCCGGACACGCAACGGCTCTATCTGACGACGGTGGATTACGATTTCGATGGAGACACATGGTTCGACAGTTTTCACTGGGATGACTGGAAAGTCGTGTCGGAGGAAAGGCGAGACCCGTTTTCAACAGATGGCTTGCTGGTAACTTACTGGGTTCTGGAGAAAGCCGGGACCAACCTCACCGACAATTGATCCAGTGACTGGTGCTCGTGTCGAGTGCGTAGGCAACCAGGTTGCCTCCCCAGACGCAGCCTCGATCAGTAGGAACGACGCCTGAGCGACAGATACCCGGATGGCTTGACCAGTGCCCGAATACGACCGTGGTATCCAGTGCTTTGCGATCGGGGAGGGCATACCACGGAAGAAGTGATTTCGGTGCATTGCGCGGCGGCCCGTTGAATTCAAAATCCAGGCTGCCATCGGCGTGGCAGTAACGCATGCGCGTGAAAGCGTTGATGGCAAAACGCCGGCGTTTACGCACGCTGAGTTTCTTGCTCCAACGCGACGGTGAATTGCCGTACATGTGGCAAAGGAAATCGTCGAGTTCATGAGTCAGTACATAGTGAAGTTCATCGCCGAGACTTTTCGCCCGCTTGAGAGACCAGCGTGGATGAATGCCTGCATGGACCAACGTGTGCCGGAGCTCAACGTCCACATGTATCAGTGGCCGCTTTGCCAACCAGTCGCACAGCTCGTCTCGATCCGGTGCATCGAGGATTGACTGCAGCGTATCCTTGCTGGAGGCTTTGCGCACACCGTGCGCGACAGCTAGCAGGTGCAGGTCGTGATTACCCAGCACACTGATGGCGCGAGTCCCGAGCGAGCGGACGAAGCGTAGTGTTTCGAGGGATTCCGGTCCGCGATTGACAAGATCACCTACGAACCAGAGCATGTCTGCGGCCGGGTCAAAGGAGATATGATCAAGCAGCCGGCGTAGCGGTGTCAGGCAACCCTGCAGGTCGCCGATGGCGTAGGTCGTCATTCTGGAAGTTCGGAGTTTCCGTGCAGAGATCCGGTTAGTGCAGAATGCGCGGAGCGGATAGAAGAAAGTCGGCGATCATGGCCTTGAATTCCTCGCCCTCATCAGTCACCAGGCAATAACTGCCGCCCATCGTCCCCATTGACGTTTCCAGCATGGTGCCACTGGTGTACTGGAACCCTTCACCAGGTTTGAGATGCGGCTGTTCACCAACCACCCCATCTCCCTGGACCTCCTGAACCTTGCCATTCGCATCACGGATGACCCAGTGACGTGTCAACAGCCTGGCTGGCGTTTCGCCCACGTTGCGTATCGTGACGGTGTAGGCGAACACGAAACGGTTGTTATCCGGGTCGGATTCGGACTCGACGTAAAGAGTATCCACATCCACCTGAATACCATCACTGATATCAATTTCCATGGCGGCAGTTTCGCACGAGTGAGATGTACCTATGGTAGCACTGCTCAGCCGCAACTCACGAAAATTGCCGAGTCAGCCGACCGGAGTCAACTGGTGTGGAAAACCTGGGGAGAAATGCGGCAGGACGCCGCATCTCTCCCGTCATCGACACTACGCGGTCTAGTGCGAGATTTCGCCTACCGATTCCATGAGGCTCCGGACTGTATCGCCGATGACCGGGCTCACACCTTCACGCGTCAGTACGGTATCCGCAGTGGCTTGCAGACGGAACCGATACTTCTGCAACACGGTCTTGAAGGCGTCCTTCATGGACGCAGGTGCTGTCTTGTAGTCCACGACGAATGTGCTCAAGCTGTCCGCAGCTGACTGCAGCACTGGCAGCGCCTCATGGGCTGAGTCTGCATCCTGCACGGTCGGCAGCACTGTCAGCGCCGTGCCGAAAATCCGGCCCAGCTCGCGACTACCACCGGCCAGAGTGAGATCGGATTGAATATTTGCGTCTGCGGCAGGTTCTGTCGTAGCGTCTGACTCTGCTGCCATCTCAGTGTCGTCAGCCTCGTCTGCGTCGTCGCTGTCGTCAGCAGCCTCCGCTTCCTCAGTGGCCATAGTCTCATCAGCAGCCTCAGCTTCCTCAGTGGCCACAGGCTCGTCAGCGGTCTCAGCTTCCTCAGTGGCCACAGTCTCATCAGCAGCCTCCGCTTCCTCAGTGGCCAGAGGTTCGTCAGCAGCCTCAGCTTCCTCAGTGGCCATAGGCTCATCAGCGGCCTCGGCTTCTTCAGTGGCCATAGGTTCTTCAGCAGCCTCAGATTCCTCAGTGGCCGCAGTCTCATCAGCAGCCTCAGTGGCCATAGGTTCATCAGCAGCC
>JABDKN010000312.1 GCA_013002205.1 Granulosicoccus sp. | reverse complement strand
GCCACGCGGTGGATATGGAAAACATCGAGGGCAGGTCAACCTCGGCCGTGGCGCCGGAATCGGTCAGAAAGCTGTCGGTCAGGGGCTGACTGGCTGCGTTCGTGTTGCTGGCGTAGATGTCCGCAAGGCTATCCGGGATGTCGAAGTCTATGTCACCATCCAGTTCATGGCTGGTGGAGTGACGATAGGCAATGCCGATCTTGAGCCCGTCCACAGGCGTCAGCAACGCGCCCAGGTTGAAACCCAGCGCTGTTGAATCTCCCGTAATCTCTCCGTAACCATCGTTATCCACCACACCTGGGGTCAGGCCTGCATTGACGCAGTCACTGCTGGTGAAGCTGGTCGCAGGGTTGGTCGCCAGGCTCAGGCAGGCACCACCGGAATCGACTGCGTTGCCCAATTCCGCAGACAGCTGCTGCACACTGATGCCAAAACCGAAACTGAGCTTGTCGGACACCGTGTACGAGACGGCCGGGTTGATATCGATCACCGAGATACCGCTTTTGACCGTGGTGTAACGACCTTTCCAGTTTCTGTCATATTCGGTAGAGGAGCCAAAGGGAGCGCCGATACTCAGGCCATATCGCCACTGGGTATTGATTGGCGCAACGTAGTAGAAATTGGGTAAAGGAGATGTCGTACCCGGCGTGGCGACCTCCGGCCCGGAGGCGGGACTTCGCCCAAGCCGTGCCCCAAGGGTCGTGCCTTCGTCCGTCCACGTGGTATCGGTGGTAAGAATATGCAATCCCACTGCAAGCTCACGACCCTCGAGCTGGCTCATTCCGGCCGGATTGAACCACACGGTCGACGTATCGGTACTGACCGCCGCCGCCCCGGCATAGGCATTGCCCAGACCCGATGCGCCATGCTCGATAAGGGCAAATCCGCCGCCGTGTGCAATACCTGTCAGACCTGCCATGCCGACAAAGCCCAGACAGGCTCCAAACGGCCGCATCCGCGCAGGATTCCGTTTCATATGATTTCCTCGAAAGATAGTGGTCTCGGTCGCAGATTTGTGGTGTGGTGAAACTGCCAGCGACTCCAGGCACCGCCAGGTTGCCCGGGGGCAAGTATAAGGTTATGTGACTCTGTCAGGTCGCGAAATTGTGAGTCGCGACACTGTTTTACATGGAATGGTGTGAGTGGTTAATCTGTGCTCTTGAATCAAGGGGAATGGTTATAGTGACGCCATGTCGACTTTCCGTCTCAGTTGGGTACCGATCTTCGTGGCGAGTCTGTGGGTGACGCCTGGCCTGGGGCAGGAATTCACCTTTGCGCGTCTGGTGTATGGCGAGGGTGCCTACGATGGCTGGCCGCGTTGGCAGGCTGACTGGCCGGAAGCCGAGACGCACTTCTCGACCGGCCTGGCGCGACTGACCACTGTCGACGTGGCGACAGATGGCATACTCGTGCGCTTGAATGCCGATGACGTTTTCGATTTTCCGTGGATCTATGTCGTCGAAGTGGGTTTTATGAGCCTGTCGTCGCGGGAAATCAGTCGTTTGCGCGACTATCTGCTTCGCGGCGGGTTTCTGATGGTCGATGATTTCCATGGCCGGGCTGAATGGCAACAGTTCGAAGCGGTCATGCGGCAAGTCTTTCCGGATCGTGACATTGCTGAACTGTCCAGTGATAACGAGGCATTTCATGTGCTGTATGACCTTGATGAACGGGAACAAATACCGGGTATCCGGGCTCTGATGAACAACCGGACATGGGAGAAAGACGGCCGCTATCCGCATTGGCGCGGTATTCTGGACGATCGGAACCGGGTCATGGTTGCGATCAATTTCAATCAGGATCTGGGCGATGCCTGGGAACATGCAGATGATGCACGCTACCCCGCGCGCCTGACATCACAGGCATATCGCCTGGGTGTCAACTATGTAGTGTATGCAATGACGCACTGAATCGGGTCTGCCGACATGCGAAGCTTCCCTGGTGGAAACAACGGTTGTGTGGCAGGAATCGATGCCTTGTCTGTCAAGAAAGGCGGTGCAAGGTTTATAGTGATAGGGATAGTGTTCATTTGATCTTCTGTCTGACAATCAACAAGATACTGGCTAATGTTTGAGCGCTTGTTCAATTACCCTCAAGGGCTGTGGCAACAGGCGACACTGGTGTTCGATACGGGCTGGTCTGCCTCGTCTCTGCTGCTTGCCATTTCGCTGGCACTGGTGTTCATCGTGGCAACACTGTGGCGTCGCGAACTCACCGTGCCGCGACGCAGTGCCATCGCCTTGCTGCAGGCGGTGACGGCCATCGTCGCCCTGACCATGCTCTGGCAGCCGGCGCTACAGGTGTCCGTGGCTGCCAAAGGTGAGAACGCAGTAGCCTGGGTGCTGGACACCTCGCGGAGCATGGCAGTCGCCGATGCAGTCGGTAATGCGGATTCGACGGTACGGGGCGCCGTGTCTCGCCGTGCGGCGGGGCTGGATGTACTGGAACGACTGGCGGTCGGTGAGGATCGGGATTTCACTGCCCGCTTGTATGCGCTGGATGCCTCGGTCAGCAGTGTCGATAATCTGGATGAACTTCGCAACCGGCCCCAGGCCCCTCGTACATCGATAGGAGGAGGCCTTGAGACTTTGCTCGGTACGCTCAATGATTCGGCGCTGGCGGCTGTGGTCCTGGTGTCCGACGGGGCCGACAACAGCGATCGAATCGATGCCGGGTGGTGGCAATCGATTGCCGCGGCAGGTGTGCCGGTGCACACAGTCGGTGTCGGACAGTCTAGCCATGCGGGTGATCTGGAACTTGCCAGTGTGGACCTGCCTGATACCGTTCAGTCCGACACGCAGGTGCCGGTTCGCCTGACAATCCGCCATGCGCATGGTGGGAAGGCCCGGGTCAGAGTCACCTCTGCAGGCAAGTTGCTGGCCGCTGAAGACATCAGTCTGCCGGAGGGAGTGCACTTGAGCGTGCACTCTTTGGTCCTGCCCACTGGTGACAGTGGTATCCGGCAACTTGAATTCACCGTGCAAGCTCAGGTGGGGGAGGAGGGCGACCCTATTGTTGCCGATCCGACGCCTGCCAACAATCGCCAGCCGAGAATCCTTCAGGTACTCGATGTGCCACGACGCATCCTGTACGTCGAGGGGGAGCCGCGCTGGGAATACAAGTTCCTGCGTCGCGCCATCGACGACTATCCCGGCGTCGAGATCGTCTCCCTGTTACGCACCTCGCCCAACAAGTTCTACCGCCAGGGAGTGCAGGAGGCAAGCGAACTGGCCAATGGCTTTCCCGATACCCGCGAACAGCTCTTCAAATATGACGCGGTGATCATCGGCAGTTTCGAGGCAGCCGAATTGTCGACTTCCCAGCAGAGCGCCCTGCGTGATTTCGTCAGCCAGCGTGGCGGGTCACTGCTCATGCTGGGTGGACGTCAGGGGCTGGCGGATGGTGGCTGGGGTCGCTCAGTCGTGGCGGCAGCCCTGCCTGTTCAACTCAGCAGCCGCCTCAGTGCCGACACCTTTTTACGTAAACGCGCACAGGTCCTGCCTACCCTGGCCGGTCTGAGAACGCCGTGGCTGCAACTGGCCGACGATGACAGCGCCAACATAGCGGCCTGGCAGGGCTTGCCGGAACTGGCCGATTTCCAGTCGGTCGGCCAGCGCAAACCCGGGTCGCTGACACTGCTCGAAGTGCAGTCTGCCGATGCGGGTATTACCCGCCCGGTCCCCTTGCTGGTGATGCAGCGTTACGGGCGAGGCCAGAGTCTGGTTCTGGGTACCAGCGGCACATGGCGCTGGCAGATGGGCCTGCCGTCGGAGGACCAGCGTCATGAACTCTTCTGGCGACAATTGCTGGGGATGATGGTCTCTCAAAGTGTGCCGCGCCTGGCGGTCGAGCCGGGCCGGTCAGTCTATCGGGATGCAGATCACGCGCTCATCTCGATGCTGGCCTATTCGGCCGACTATCTGCCGCTCCAGGCAGCGACACTGCCGGTGTCACTGACATCGCCCGATGGACGGTCTCAGTTAATCAGCCTGAGCGCCGATATCGAACGCGCAGGTCGCTATGTGGGTGAGTTGCCGCTGGACGACGATGGCCCGTATTCCATTACCGCGAACACCCCTCTGGATGGCGAATCACCAGCTGTGCCACTGGCCAGTGTCGAACACTGGTGGCTGGCTGAATCGGATACGGCAGAGGATTATGGCTCGGTATTGCAGGCAGATTTTCTCCAGCGTATCAGTGACAGCACGGGCGGTACCTACCTGAGCCTGGCCACGGTGGATCGCCTGTCAGATGTGCTTGCATCGGAGAACGCAGCTCTCAAGCGTGAGAGCCGTCTACCGCTTTGGAACATGCCGTTTTTCTTTCTTTGTCTGATTTTTGCAAAGGGCATCGAGTGGGCATTGCGACTGCGATGGAAACGTCTGTGATGAAGACCCGGCACCCTGATGCGCATGCCCCGATCCGCCGCTTGATCACCAGGCGCGAACGCTCTGCCCGGCTTGCGGCCGATGCTGCTCGATCGCCCTGCCGATCCAACTGGCGGGCCGCGTGTGTTGTCGTGATCACCTGCCTGGCAGGTGCTTTCTCACCGAACCTGCTGGCCGAAACCCATGCGGTGGTGGTCAGTGGTCTGGGTGGCGAGCCGGACTATACGCAGGCATTCACGGACGCTGCAGCCACGGTCGCGCGTGCCCTGGATTCATTGGAAAACGACCATGGTCGTATCGTACTGCTTGACGAGTCAGCGACCCGTGAGGACATCCTGGGGGCCATCGCCGAACGAGCCCTGGCGATGGATGGACAGCAGCCCGATACCTTCATACTCGTGCTGGCAGGCCACGGCACGGCGGATTCCTCCACCTGGCGATTCAACGTCGTCGGACCGGATATCACGACCGAGGACCTGGTAGCGGCGCTCAATGACATACCCGCTGCCCGTCAACTGGTCATCCTGGCGGCCAGTGCCAGTGGAGCGGCCATCGAAGCCCTGTCACAGCCACAGCGAGTCCTGGTCACGGCCACCAAGAGTGGTGGGGAGGTCAATGCAGTACGCTTTCCCGGCTACCTGGCGGATGCCGTGGAATCAACCGTGGCCGACATCGATCGCAATGAAATTTTGACGGTCGCCGAGGCTTTCCGATTCGCCACGGCACGCACGGCGGAATACTATGAGCAGCAGAAGCTGCTGGCCTCGGAACACCCCAGGCTGGTCGGTGAACTGGCCGCGGATATTCCTCTTGCCTTGCTGGGTTCATTGCGAGAGGCACACGATGATCCGATCGTTACCGCCTTGCTTGGTGAACGACTGTTGCTGGAGGAGGATTTCAAGCAACTGGTCGCACGCAAGCCGGAGATGCAGGTGGTCGACTATTACGTGGCGCTTGAAACACTGCTGCTGGACATAGCCAGATTACAGCAGGCGATCGACAAGGCCACTGGCTGGAGTGACACTGATGCCGAGAGCTGAATTCCGGTTGTACATGCTGATGCTGTCGCTGCCACTGCTGATGGCGGATCACGCGCAGGCGTTCACGGTGCATTATGATCTGACGCGTACCGATGCGCTGCGCACCTGCGACCAGCATCAGTATCGCGGTGAACAGGATGCAGCCGCTGACTGTTACAGGCAATTGCTGGACACTGGTAACAGGCTCGAGCAGGCGGATGCAGCCGCTGCCCTGGGTGATATACGACAGGCCAACAAGTTGTACCGCGAGGCTGCGGCTGAGAGCACCGATCCGGCCATCAAGACACGCTGGGCGCGGCTCTACCTGCAGACACACCAGATCAGCGACGCCGAAGCGCTGTTTCGAGAAGCCCTGTTGTACGATTCAACCTGGCTTCCCGCGCAGATTGGCCTGGCCGAGGCTCTGGCACAGAGTTTCGAGGGCCAGGCTCGCGAAGCGCTGGCAAGCATCAGCTCCGAGCACCCCGACAATGTGCACGCACTGGTACTGCTTGCCCGAATCGAACTGGAACTGCAGAACCTGGCAGAGGCACGCGCTCTGCTGAATCGGGCTATGAAGGAAGCACTGGCGCAGGATTTACCGCCACTGGAGATCTATGCGCTACTTGCCGGCGCAGACTTGCTGGAAGGCAAATCGCTGCAGCCATGGATCGAGAGAGCCCTGCAGTACAACCCGCGATATGGTGATATCTATGCTATCCCGGCGCATTTCTACATCATCACCTATCGCTATCGGGAAGCGGTCGATCTGTACCAGAAAGCGGTCACTACCGATCCCCGGCTGGCTACCGCACATCGGGACCTGGGTATCAATCAGTTGCGAACCAACAATGTTTTCGCGGCTCGCTATCATCTGCAGCAAGCCTACGATCTGGATCCCTTCGATGCGCAGACGGTCAATACGCTCAGGCTGCTGGATGACCTGGACAAGATGCGTGTCAGTTCGATCGACGTGCCCGATGTGCAGGACGACAGTGAACAGATGGGTCGGGTTCTGATACGGCTGGATCGTCAGGATGCCGATGCACTGGAACCCTACGTCATCGACCTGGCGACGCGCGCGGTGCAGTTGTTTACCCGCCGCTACGATTTTGTCTTGCGCCGACCCATGGTCGTCGAGCTATATCATGACCATGATGACTTCGGTGTACGTACCGTCAGTACGCCCGGAATCGGTCTGCTGGGTGTGACCTTTGGCTACCTGACGGCCATGGACAGTCCAAAGGCCAGAGCGGCCGGCGATTTTCACTGGGGCAGTACCCTGTGGCACGAGATCGCCCATGTATTCACACTGGAGGCCACCAACCATCGTCTTCCCCGCTGGTTCAGCGAAGGTCTGTCAGTCTATGAGGAATGGAATACCGGTCCATTGACTGACCGCGAACTCTCCCTGGACGTTCTGGGTGCGATTCGCGCTGGGCAGCTGTTGCCTGTCGAAGACCTGGACCAGGGGTTCGTGCGACCGAGTTACAATGGCCAGGTGCAGGTGTCCTACATGCAGGCAGGGCTGATCTGTGATTTCATAGCACAGCGCTGGGGGCACGATGCACTGGTCAGCATGTTGAAGAGTTTCGCCGCCGGGCAGGACACGACCGAGGCCTTGAGTGAAGCGATTGGATCTGACAGCCAGGCATTCAACTCGATGTTCACAGAGTATCTGCAGGTTCGCTATGGTGATCTGCTGGAATCGTTGGACGATTACCGGGCAGAACTGAGGCAGCTGGATCGTTCCCTGCAATTTAACGACTGGGTCAGCGCAGAAGCACTGGCGCGGGATCTGATACGCCGCTACCCGGAGCGTGTGGGCGCGGGCAACCCCTACCAGGTGCTGGCTGCCGCGTTGCGTGAGCAGGGTAAGGACATGGCAGCCATCGATGTGCTGCTGGAGTGGCATGCACTGGGCGGTCACGAACCACAGACACTCATGCTGCTGATTTCCGAATTGCGCAAGGCTGAACGTTCGATCGAGGCGGTGCCGGTAATGGAATCACTCAACTGGGTCATGCCCTACGGCACCGATGTGCATCGCTGGCTGGGCGAGCATTACCTGGCGCAACAGGCACCGGCGCTTGCCAGGCGGGAATTCAACGCCCTGCTGGGCATGCAAGTGGATGATCTGGCCAGCGCCTATCTGGGCAACGCCCGCGCCGCCTTGCTGGAAGACGACCGGGAGAGAGCACGCCGACAGGTTCTGTATGCCCTGGAACATGCCCCCTTTTTTCGACCCGCTCAGCAATTGTTGCTGAGCCTATCTGCTGGAGAATGACGTGACAGACTCGGATTTCAATTCCGCCAATGTGGCACGGCTGGTGTCAGAGTTCAGGGATGTGACGACCCGTTTGCGCAGCGAGGTCGGTCGAATCATCGTCGGGCAGGACGAGGTCGTCGAACACCTGCTGATCACTCTGCTGGTCGGTGGACATTGCCTGGTGACCGGTATGCCGGGTACGGCCAAGACATTGCTCGTCAGAACACTGGCCGATGCCCTGGGCCTGCAGTTCGATCGCATTCAGTTCACACCCGACCTGATGCCAACCGACATCACCGGTACGGACATCATCGAAGATGACGATCACGGAAAACGCAGCTGGCGATTCATTGCCGGGCCTATATTTACCAATGTACTGCTGGCTGACGAGATCAATCGCACGCCGCCCAAGACTCAGGCCGCCCTGCTCGAGGCGATGCAGGAATACTCGGCAACCGTGCGCGGTAACCAGCACCAGATCGAAAAACCGTTCTTCGTGCTGGCGACGCAGAATCCACTGGAGCTGGAAGGGACCTACCCCTTGCCCGAGGCGCAACTGGACCGATTCCTGTTCAATATCATTCTCGGCTACCTGCCACTGGATGACGAGTTGACCGTGGTGGAGCGTTTCACCACCGAGACGCCACCCGAGCCGGTAGTGGCGTGTACCAATCCGGAGCAGATTCTGGCGTTTCAGCACCTGACCCGCCAGGTACCGGTCAGCAGGCAAGTCGGACGGTATGCGGTTGAACTGGTGCGGGCAACCCGCCCGGATGATCCTGCGGCAACCGACAAGGTTCGTCAGTACGTTAAATTCGGTGCCTCGGTGCGTGCTGCCCTGTTCATTACACTGGCTGCGAAAGCGCGTGCGTTAATGGCCGGTCGATACCACGTCACCACCGAGGATATCGATGCGCTGGCCGCTCCGGTCCTGCGCCACCGCGTGATGCTCAACTATTTCGCCGAGGCCGATGGTGTGGATATCGACAATGTGTTGCATGATCTTGTCGATCAGCGTGCGGCGGCCTGAGATGCAGATCATGCTCACTGCTGCCATGAGGCGAGCAGCGTCAACGGTTCATGGTTGCTAGCGTCATGCCAATGGATGTGGCCAATCGACTGCTGAAACCCGAAGTGCTGGCACGTCTGGGTTCTCTGGACCTGGTCGCACGTACCGTGGTGGATGGTGTAACCACCGGCTTGCATCGATCACCTCATTTCGGGTTCAGTCAGGAATTTGCCGAATATCGTGCCTATAACGAAGGGGATGACCTGCGCTATGTCGACTGGAATGTCTATGCGCGTACGGACCGGACGTATATCAAGCGCTTTCAGGGTGAAACCAATACCGCAGTGACTCTGTTGCTGGATGCCAGCGCATCCATGGGATACGGCACGCCGGTGACCAAAATGCGGCAGGCACTCCACCTGGTAGCCTCACTGGCCTACATGACACGCAAGCAGCATGATGCGCTGGGCCTGGCGATATTCGACGAGACAGTAAGACAGTACCTGGCACCTTCGGCGCGTCCCGATGCGCTGGTTCGGACGCTGGCCCGGCTCGAGCGCTGCGAAGCCGGTGCCGGCACTGACATCATTGAAGCACTTGGCAGTCTGCGGGCAAGCATGACGCGGCGTGGACTGGTCATTGTCGTGTCGGACCTGTATGCCGATGCAGATGAATTGCTGAAAGCGTTACAGCCGCTGGCCCATCACGGGCAGGATCTGGCGGTATTTCATGTTCTGGACCAGCAGGAGATCGAGCCGTCCATGGCCCGTATCAGTGCGCTCAGGGATCTGGAGACAGACGATACCGTGATCGTCGATCCGGGTTTTCTGCAAAACGCCTATCGCACGAAGTTTTCTGCACACTGTGAATCCGTTCAGCAGGCCTGCCGGCGAATCGGTGCGGACTATACGCAGGTCATGAGCTCCGAGCCTCTTGATGCCGCCTTGCAGGGTTTCCTGCGTTTTCGTGAGCGTCGCGGACGATGAATCTACTGTTCCCCGCCTATCTTGCCGGATTGCTCGCACTGGCATTACCCTGGTTGCTGCATCGCTTCAGCGACCAGCGACCGCAGGAGCTGTCGTTTCCCTCCAAGCGGTTTCTTGAACCGACGGCGCCGCCCGTGTCGCGTACCCGAAAGCTGAAGTATCGCGTGCTGCTCGCGCTCAGGGTACTGAGTCTGCTGCTGCTGTGCATGCTGTTTGCGCAACCCTGGATAGCGAGCCAGGGCTCCTCCGGATCACAGCGTATGCATCACCTGGTCGTCATCGACCAGTCGCTGTCCATGCGTGCCGGCGATCGCTGGGACATGGCGCTGGAGCAGGCACGTGACATCATCGATGAAATACCTGAACCCGACACGATGGAACTGATCGGTTTCGAGCGCACGGTTCATCGGCTTGCTGATGATTCAGAATCCGTTGCGGCCGTGACGCAGGCACTGTCGGCCATGCAACCGGGTTATGCGGCGGCGGACTATGGCACCTTGATGCAGCATCTTGACAGCCTGGCAGCCGATGCCGAGGTTCCGGTCAGGTTGTGGCTGATAAGCGACGAACAGAAAAGCGCAATGCCCGCACAACTCAACGCCTTGTACGCACCACGTATTGCGCAGATGACGGCAAGGTCCGTGGTGTCCGGGTTGCAGCGCAATGTTCATCTGCGAGCGGCGGCATCGTCACGCGACGGCGTCAATGTTCAGCTCAGCGCACAACTATTGTCCAGCGTATCAGTGCCACACGGTGAGAATGCAGGCTCGGCCACGGGTACAGACGCCCAAGCCGTTACCGTACAGGTCAGCTCTGCTGATCAACTCCTGGCTGAACAGCAGACAACGCTGGTGCCCGGAGAGCTGAAAAGCCTGGTATTCGACCAACTGATTCTGCCTCCAAGCAGCAATCCGCAACTGCAGGTCTCGCTGCGCGAGGCCGATGCGCTGTCCGTGGATAATCGCGTCGACGTCGTGGTTCGCACTGACAATCCGATGCCTGTCACGCTATTGCACAGCGAACGTGCCGTGTCGGCCAATGCAGCCGTGTTTCTCGCCACCGCCATGGAAACCGACTCGTTGGCCAGGGTCGACATCATGGAGGGCAACGCCGAGCGTGTGCCGCCGGATACCCAGCACCTGGTCACCGGCCGTGATCTGCAGACAAACCTCGGTATCGATGTGCTCAACTTCGTCGACAGGGGCAGCAACGCACTGGTATTTCGCAGTGACAGAACCGGGCAGCCGGAAAGTCCTTCCCTGCAGGGCAGCGAAATGGGTGCGGTAGATGAATCCCACGCCTTGTCGCTGGGTGACATGGACTGGGCCGGCGCTCGATTTTTCGAGGTAGCGCCCTTGGCATTGTTCAGCGGTGACCGCGTATTGTTGCAGACCAGTGAGCAGCAACCCATTCTTGTGGAGCGCGCCACGGCGCGGGGGCGCCTGATGATTCTCAATGACCGGCTCGATGGCGAGGGCAGCAATCTGCCGCTGCAGCCAGCGTTCGTAACGTTGATGCAGTCGATATTGCGCTACTTTGATGCCAATACTGCATTGCCGGATCAGGTGGTGGTGGGAAGTCGATTCGTCCTGCCGGCCAATGTGCAGGTGCTCGATCCCGCAGGGCAGCCGTTGCTGAGTCTGGATGCAAGTGCCCGATCCGGAGCCATCGAGCTCGATGAACCTGGCATGTACAGTATTGTGGGTGTTCGGGGTGAACACAGCCTTCGCGTCGTTCTGGATGCCGAGGAAGCGGATCTGACCCTGGTGGAGGCAGACCAGATGGGGCGCTGGCAGGCACGTCACAGCGTCGCGGCATCAGGGCAAACTGCACCAGACGGATCCACTGTGGACAGCGAGCGCCAGGCCGCGACCTCACCGTTGCTGGCCCAGGGGCCGAATCCATCCGGAGTGGCACTGTGGTACTTCATCCTGCCACTGTTGCTCCTGTTCCTTTTACTGGAAAGCGGCTTTGCAAATAGACGTCTGGACGTCAGGAGAGATGGCTCATGAGCCCATCCAATTCATCCATCGACAGGTTTGGTAACTATCTGCATCGGGCCAGGCGACGCGAAACATGGCGTCATGTCCTGCGTTTCATTGCGCTGCTGTGCCTGGCGATGTGTACCATCACGGCAGTTGGCACCTGGGCCGGTCTGTTCCGTGGCTTCACGCCAGAGTTGACGATGTCCATTCGAGTCATCCTGGCGGTGAGTACCGTGCTGCTGTGTGCAATACTTCTGTGGCGACCAATCACGTCGCTGCGCCGTGATCAGGGGGCTGCGCTGGTAGAAGGGGCTGATGCGGCATTCAACGGTCGCGTTCGCACCTACCTGGATACACGGTCGCGGCAGCAGGATCAGCCGTTCCTGTCGCTGCTGGCCCGTGATGCCTTGTCGGTCGCACGGCGGGTTCCGCTGGAGCGCATCGTTCCAACGGCCACCCTGGTCTGGCCGTTATTGCTGCTGCTGTTCATGGTCGGGGTGTTGTTCGGTTTCCGGGAGCTTGCACCGCAGACCTGGCAGAACGCTGCACTGCATATCTGGTGGGGCTGGAAAAACGGTGAACTGGTTGAACCCAGGACGATCGCAGTCAGGCCCGGCTCGATCGAACTGCTCGCCGGTGAAGATCTGGACCTGGATATTCAGCTAAACGGCTTTCGCCAGAATACGGTGACACTGCATGCCCGCAGTGATGATGATGAGTGGCAGACGACACCGATCACCCAGTCCCCTGACCAGCATTTCCGGTTTACATTGTTCCGGGTCAATCAGCCATTGGAGTACTACGTCAGTGCCGCTTACACACAGAGCGAGACATTCGCTGTATCAGTGATACAACCTTCGCGTCTGGAGCGCATTGTTGCCCGGTTCGAATACCCGGAATGGACACGCCTGGAGCCGACCATTCGTGAAGACGTAGGAGACATCAGTGGTGTAAAGAACACCCGGGTCACACTGGAATTCGTTCTGGATCGACCCATGCAGGATGGCGCCCTGCGGCTGGATGATCGGCTCATCGCCTTGCAGCAGATCGACGCCCTCGACGCGGCGGCCACGGCCCACACGGAAGCCGGCGATCCGGATTTGCCTGACGTGCCTTCGCAGACGAACGCTCGCCAGCCGGAGTATCGTTATCAGGCCAGTTTCGTCATTCGCAACGATACACAGTATCAGTTGGTGGATCGAATGCTGGAGCGCGAAGTGGCCATCAGCCCGGAGCATGCCATCATCGTCCGCGGTGATGAAGCACCGGACGTCAAGTTTGTCAGGCCCGGGCGAGATGTTACCGCCTCACCCATCGAAGAGGTTCATATCAGTATTCAGGCGGTGGACGATTTTGCAGTGGAATCCATCGAACTGCTCTACTCGGTCAATGCCGGTGACTGGCAAAGTGTCATGCTGCCAGTTGAGGAACTGGCCGAGCACGTGTTCTATCTCGAGTCCATGGGCAGCGGTGACGATTTACTTGCGGACATGCCGGTGATCGAGGATGGACCCTCGCCAACTCCCGAATTGCAGGGTATCGAACCACTGGCACTGGCAGGATTGCCCATGCATCCGGGTGACCTCATCAGCTACTACGTGCGCGTTCGTGACCACGACAGTGTTACCGAGACGGACATGATGCTGGTTGATGTGCGTCCTTTCGAGAGGCGTTTTTCGGAAGGTCAGGGCGGTGCCGGCGGTGGCGGAGGCGGTAGTGGTGCGGCCAACGAAGGCAGCGAGATATCCCGGCGTCAAAAGGAGATCCTGATGGCGACCTGGAACCTGCTTCGCGCCAGTGAAGCCGCCGGTGGTGAAACCATGGCACAGGAGGACAATGCCCGACTGCTGGCGGAATTGCAGAGAACCCTGGCCGAACAGGCGCGAACGCTGGCAGATAGGTCAGAAGCCCGTGAGCTGGTGGAACAGGGTGAAGAAATCCGACAGTTCGTCGACTACCTGCGCGCAGCCGCTGTGCAGATGGAACCCTCGGCCCGGTCGCTGGACGAGATGGCGTTCAGCGAGGCAATCCAGCCGCAACAGAAAGCCTTGCAGTTATTGCAGCGTGCCGAGGCACTGTTTGCGGATATTCGCATGACCCAGCAACAAGGCCAGGGTGGCGGTGGTCAGCAGGCGGGTAAGGACATGGCAGAAATGTTCGAGCTCGAGATGGACCTGGAACGCAATCAGTACGAGCAACCTGACAGGGGAGGCAACAATGCCGGCGGCGAGCAGCTGGATGATATCTTCGAACAACTGGCAGAATTGGCGCGGCGTCAACAGGCATTGGCCGACGCCGAGAGGCAGCGCCGGGAGTTGACCCGTGAGGAGCAATGGCAGCAACAGCAACTGCGACGTGAACTGGAACAGTTGCAGCGCGATCTGGAGCAGTTGCAGCAGGAGGCTTCGCAGGCGGAAGGTGCAGAGGCCCGGGCACTGGAACAGGCGGCCAGCGAGCTGTCGGAGCAATTGCAGCGTGCAGAAGAAGCGCTGGAAGAATCCACGGAATCCGCTCAGCAGGCAAACCTGCAAAACGACAGCACCTCTGCAGAGGGTGGCGAGAATTCGGGGCCAGAGGAAGGTGACAGCGGATCGGATGGAAATGGTACGGCAGATGCTGCGACGGCAGACTCCCGCGATGCCAGTGAGCAAAATGACATGTCAGATCCTTCATCGGCACAAGCTGCCAGCGAGGCATTACGTGACGCACTGAGAGGGCTTGGCGAGCAGCGCTCGCGCGAACTGCAGGATGGCATCGATGCAGCCCTGGCAACGGCGGAGAAATTGCTCGACGAGCAACGCGATGTCGAGGAGGAGTTGCGCGATGCCGTGGATCGTGCAGTCCGGTCTCGAGAAAGCGGACTGTTCAATTCGGGCATGACACGTGAGCAAATGGGGGAGTTATCACGACGAAAGCGCGATCTGCAGACTGAACTCGAATCGGTACGACAGGACGTGGATGCTTTGCAGCAGCGCTTCGGGGAACACGCTCCGGATACGGGCGAAGCACTTGAGCAGGCCATCGAAAGGCTGGATGAGAGTCGCGTGGTAGAGATGCTGGGCATTGCCAGCGATGCCATCAGCAACGGATCCATCGCGACAGCCCTGCCCGGGGAAAGCCTGGTAACCAATGCCATGCGCGAATGGCGAGACCGTCTGTCCGAGGCGCGTGACGCGGCTGCGGATGAACAACTGCAGAGTCAGGACAACCGCGACCTGCAGGTAGCAGATGCACTGGATCAATTGCAGAACCTGAGAGAATTGTTGACGGGTGGCCAGCAGGGCCAGCAAGTTGATTAATGTCAGCAAGGTCATCAATGATATCAAGGCCAGCATTGTCAGCATGATCAGCATGATTAGAAG
>JABDKN010000294.1 GCA_013002205.1 Granulosicoccus sp. | reverse complement strand
GCCTCCACCAGCGCACTACCTCGACATCGACACCGACATCGACACCGACACCGACCATAACGCTTACTCATCGGTATCATCCTCCTCGAGGAATTCCAGCCAGGGCAAGCGCAGTTCAGTCTCTTCCGAGCGCAGGAATTCACCGACCAGATAGGCGGCCTCTTTCAGTCTCATGACGTACAGGGAGCTTGCGTCGTTTACGATCTGCATCAGTTGCAGGGCAAGATCACGCTCGAACGCATCCCGTCGATCAGCCAGCTCCAGTTCGAAGCGGTTGATGACTCGCTCGACTTCTGCCCTGGCCTCTTCATTCAGGTGTCTGTCGTCCAGTCGTAACCGGTGTGCCTGAATGGAGCCCCTCAACGCCTCGGTCTCCTCCTCGAACACACGCCTGGATTCCTCGAATGAAACCTGGAATGTCTGGACGATGGTTTGCCGGATTGCCTTGAATTCGTCCTCGAGTGCAGCCGCCAGATCAGTCGCTTCCTGCACGACCGCGTCAAACGACTGGGCGGTTTCGGATGAGGCCAGCTCCCCGAGCCGCGCTTCGGCCATGTGCTGCAGATCATCTTCCAGTTCATCGACGGACTGTGCATGTCCGCCCATGGAACCGGAGAGTGCGCCTGCGAGCATGTCTTTTACCTGGTTGCGCAATGCATCGGTCAACTGCTCTTCGATGTCTCGCCTGAAACTCTCCAGTCTGTTTGTATCCAGTGCACCGGCAACCGATTCGAAATCGCGCGACGGCCCCCTGGGTAACAGCGCATCCGGTTGCTGCCTATTGGACGAGACACCGTCTCCCTCGTCCGCAGAGTACGACGCCGTCGACTCCGTCGACTCCGTATAATCCTGCAGTGCGTCTGCGCGTGCAGGCAATCCGTCTGCCCCGTTATTCGGAACGCGGCCTGAGCCGGTGCTGTCACGCATTGCAAAGGCCAGCAACCGGTCTTCCTCCGACACCGAACTGAGTCTGGAGTCCCAATAGGGGTTGTACCCATTGGCCAGCTCCAGTGTGCGACCCGGGTGTCCGGCGAGTTGTGCATCCGGGCGCTTGTAGAACACTTCGGCGACACTGATGGAACTGATCCTCTCGCCCGGGGCACTCAGCGGTGCGGCAAACTGTCTGTGCGAGCCCAGTGCATGGCTATTCGATATCTTCTCGACCGGCAGTGACACTTCCACCTTCAGCGTCAGGTGCGGGCGATCCTCGGCAATGCTCGCCTGGCTCAGAGACCGATAGGCCTGCACACCGGTGTAATGGCGCATGGCAATACGTGTCTGCTTACCCAGGACGGACGGCTGGCCGATGTCTGCAAGATATTCACTGCGTCGATTGATTCCGAGGAATCGGCTGCAGCCTGGAGATCGCATTTGCGCAGCTGTCGTACAGGCATCGGGCTCGATGGTGTGATTGTCGTTCTCCGAATTGGCAAATGCCTCTGCCCAGCCAATGGGCACCTCATACCGTTTGGTACCCCGCCAGTGCCACAGGCGGTTATGCAGTGACAGGGTATCCTTCGCTTTCCACTCCCACTGCATACCGGCAGGCGTGTCGACACGAATGAGCCTGGTCTCTCCTTCGCGACGCAACTGGTGACGCAACAGGGGTGTCGAATAGAACCAGAAGTTGAAAAACTTCCAGTTGCGCTGGCGGGTGAAGGCGTCTCGCGAGTCGTTGATCATGCTCATGCGCTCATCCATGGCATCTGGATCGTCTGCCGCATGCGCTTGGGTGAATTGACGCCACTGATTCAGGTTGTCCGCCAGCCCCAGTCCACTGAAGCCGGTATTCACACTGAAACGCGCATCGGTTTCCGCGACCACTGAGCGGATGACGTCCGGTGTTGCAACAAAGGTACTGACGAACATTGCCTGCTGGGACAGGGACAAACCGCGATTGACGATATCGACCAGTGTCACCAGTGCCTTGGCAACCGGCGACATGATCTCTTCCACGACATCCAGTCCGCGCTGCAGACCGTCCGCCACCGCATTGATGATCGGCACAGGCTTGAGTACCGTGGCAATGTTCTCGCTGGCCACTGCCCCATAGGTGACCCAGGACTGCAGTGAGACTGCCTGCGCGATGGATACCTGGTTGGCGACCATGGCGCGGTTGGTATAGGACTGGAAGTTCAATGCTCGAGCCTGCCACAAGGTGCCGCTATAGGCAGCAGCATCTGCAGTGTTGGCAAGCTTCATCTTGTCCGTGGCCACCTGGCCCGTATTGAACAGTACGAGTGCCCCCAGCATACCCACTGCAAGCAGTGCAATACCCAGAGGCAGAACCTGTCCTTGCTGGTGAGGAATCATCATTGCCTCCGATGCAATGAAGTCGACGGCCATGGCTGGTTGCGCCTCGAACCAGCCACGGGTTCACGAGTTGCGGTGCTGAGTGCGGGCTACTGGTTGTAGTCCTTGAGCGTCACCTTGGCCTTGGCCTTGGACTCTGCCGCCGTGAAGTTCTCCCTGACCATCTCCACCCGATCGACCTCCTCACCGCCAACCAGGTCGGAGCCCATCGACACATAGCTGGTTTTCACACTCGAGCCAAAAAAGCTCACCGCCACTATCGAGGCAATGGCGACCAGGGCAACGATGATGATGTACTCGGTTAAGCCTTGCCCGGCCGTTCGTCGTCCGGCCATTCCCTGTCCGGTGATGCCTTGTCTGGTGATGCCTTGTCGGGTGATGCCTTGTCGGGCTAATCGTTCACCAGTGATTCCTTGTCCGCCTGGCCGATGTCCGTTTGGCCGTTGCCCGTCTATTCGGTGACCGTCCTGGCGAAAAGTCCTGGCGGATAGCGTGGAAGAAGTGGAATCGAGAGTGACCATTTTTTCTCCTTTTGCAAATGCAATTAAAACGATGTGAAAAGAACTCGACTTGCACCTTGTCTGG
>JABDKN010000214.1 GCA_013002205.1 Granulosicoccus sp. | reverse complement strand
TGTGCATCGATGGACGCCGGCCGGGCACCCAGCAGATACGGTCGTCCATCACCCAGTTGTTGATTGAGCCATGACAGCGGCGCGCGAAATTGTGCGATTAGATGGGGCAACTCCACATTGGCTTGTTTCAATCCTTCAGCCCAGTTCTCTCCCAGGTACAGGCGCCCCCTGTCTTTGGCAAAATCCTGCGGTAAATCGTCTCCGGCAGACCCCAGAACGATTTTAACAGCCAGATCAAACAGGGGGCCATCCGTCCATCGACTCAGGCACCACATAAGGCCGGCATCCGGTGTCGGCATGAATGATGGTGTCGGGCGATGCCGCTCCAGCTCACGGATGATGCACTGGCTGTCGCAAAAAATGTCCGCGCCAATCTGCATAACCGGCGTTCGCCTGTAACCACCAGTCAGTGTCGTCAACTTAGGCTTTGGTGGTAAGCGCGGTATTTCTACATTTCTCCATGGCAATCCTTTGATACCCAAGGCAACGCGCACCTTCTCCGCGACCGGTGATTGTGGATAATTGTGCAGAATGATTTCCGCGAGTCTATCAATCGTCATCTGAATTCACGCTGGCTGGCAGTATCTGCATTATGAAGCAAGCAGCCAGCAGGCGAAACGCATCGGTGAATTCAGTCGGTGTTGTTTCGGTTGCCACATTGACCTGACCTGACCTGACTTGACCTGACCCTGGCAAACTACGAGGCTGTCCATGCCAACGCGACTGCGAGCACAGATTCCACGTGTCGCCCCATGCGTTGTGACCGATTCGGGCACTATCAGTGTTTTACTCAGATTGGCTCGACGATCAGGAGATAATTCTGTGCAGTCCTGAAACTGCAATTCCGAACATGATAGTTACCACCGTGTATTCCGTAGCGGACGTAAACAGAAATCGTAAACGAGAAGCTGCCCTGTGAGATTGCCGCACCCTGAAAATAGATAGTATTCTGATCCTGGTAATAAGACAGTCCAGGGGGCAGACTACCGCTGAATTCGATGTGGTAATCGTACCCCACGATATGCCTGTCTTCGTCAAAGGAAATCTGCACCTGCTCGGCATATTCCTGATTCAGCACTGGCTGTATCAACCACTCCTTTTCGAAATCAGGCCCGTCATAGTAACCACAATTCGAGTAATGAAAGTAGACGAAATCGCAGCCGCTCAACCCCGGGATGAACAACAGGGCAATAGCGAACCTCAACACAGCCTGCCTGCAGCCAAGTACTGCCGTAATGCAGGATCCGTGTACGTCAGATGCGCAAGTTCGAATGAGCATGATAATCCCCCTGATTACCTGCAGGGTCAGAAATTTTACCTGGCTAGCCTACCCGGGCGGCGGGCAATACTGGCGCAAATTCGTAAGCATCCAGTGTGCTTTCAAGTGCGGCTACTCCCGCAGGTAGATCCAGCGCAACACCCATCGAATGGAGACTGCTGCCCAGGGCATGCAGTGTGCGAAACAGGTTGTGAGCACGGCACTGTTCTCCCATTTGACCGATGCGTACGATATCGGCACCAAAAGATCCTGAGATCTCAACGCGATAGCGTTGTGACATGTACTTAAGCAGCGCTTTGGCATCGACTCCGCCGGGAACATTGATTCCGAGCACCGATGTCAGGCGAGCGCTCTGTTCGACATACAGAGACAACCCCATCGCCTCGACGCCGTTCTGCAAGGCCTGCGAGCACCGCTGGTGACGATTGAAGCGGGCACTCAGGGTTTCAGTGCAGATCAGTCGAAGCGCCTCATGCAGAGCCAGAATACCGGATACGGGCGCTGTGTAGTGATAGGACTTTTCATACCAGAATCGATTGGCCAGGCGCGCATCGAGGCACCAGTGCTTCAAAGAATCGTTACGACCCTGGATGAATTGCCAGGCGCGCTGGGAAAACGCCACCAGGGAGACTCCGGGAATACAGGAAAGACCTTTCTGACCACCTGTTATGACTGCATCGATTGTCCAGTCATCCATGTCCAGCGTCATTGTGCTGAGTGTGCACACGGCATCGACGATAATCATGCAGTCGTGCTCGTGAGCCAGCCTGGCAATCTCCGGAAGCTGGTGGTTCCATGTCGTGTTAGACGTCTCACCTTGAACGATGGTCAGCACATGGGGTTTATATTGTCGAAGGTATGCATCGACTTGCGCAGGATCTGCCGACTGCCGTTCGTAAACAGGCAGTCGGATGACCTCGGCATCGAGGCGTTCAGCCATGTCCGCCAGACGCGAGCTGAACAAACCATTGACGACGCTGAGTACCCGGCATCCCGGGCATACCAGATTGGCTACCGCCATTTCCATGGCCGCCGATCCCGGGCCAGCCACGCCTAAAATGCGACCGCTCTCAGTCTGGAAGACGTAGCGGGACATTGACTTTACCTGCTCAACGATCTGCGACATGGTGTCGCCAAGATGATTGATGACGATGCCATTGGCCGCCGCTACCCGCGCAGGCACAGGCACCGGACCAGCCCCCATCATCAGTAGCGGCTCCTCAGGCAATATGGTGTCCAGAGGTATTATATGGTCGGGTACCTTGATTCTCACGTCAGACTGCCAGGGTTATGGTCGGGTCCTGAGATTGTACTCCTCGCATCAGTTGTGCGCGTTTGTCAGCATGGCAAATTTGCGCGGGCGATCATCCAGTCTCGAGGCCGCAGGTGTAATGCTTGATCGGGAGACGCCTATTGACGGATACTGTGAAGCCAGTGTCCTGAGAGAAAGGGAGTGTAGATCAATGGAACGTGCAGCGGTAGCGGAAGCCATAACGCTTCACCAGCAAGGGAATCTTGAGGAAGCCGGTGCCGCATACCTGAGCATTCTGGAAAGCAATCCAGATGATGCAGACGTGCTGAATTATCTGGGCATGCTCGAGTTTCAGCGAGGTAATACCAATCGAGGCATTGAACTGGCAGAGAGTTGCCTGGCCATTGATCCAGACCATGTAGCAGGCTGCAATAATATTGCGAATATGTACCTGACTACGTACCGAGTCAAGGAAGCAGAAGAACATTATCTCAAGGCAATACACCTGGACTCCCAGGCGATCGAGCCACTTTTCAATATGGGTGTCATAGAAAAATCACGAAAAAACTACTCCATGGCCGAGGACTATTTCAATCGTGTTCTCAGCTTCAATCCTGAGCATACTGTTTGTTTGTCCGCTCTGGCCAACATGTACACACGTCTTGGCCATTTTGAACCCGCACTGTACTTACTGAAGACCAATCTTGGCTTTGAGATGAGTCAGCAGGACCAGAAATCAACGCTGTTGGCCATCGGCAGACTCTGCCTGTTGCTCGACAACCAGGAAGATGCCATGGAGACTTACACAAAATGGTTGACCTTGTATCCCGGTGACCCGACAGCCACTCACATGCTGGCCGCAATCACAGGCGAGAATATTCCAGAAAAACCGGATGAACGCTATGTAAAGGATTTGTTTGACAGCTTTGCCGCAACCTTCGACAACGTCCTCGATAACCTTGAATATCAGGCACCGCAACACATTCAGACAATCTGTGAAAGTCTATTTCAGCAATCGGATCCAGGTTCCCTGACAATTCTCGATGCCGGCTGTGGTACCGGCCTATGCGGATATTTCCTCAAACCGCTGTCGTCCCGCCTGACGGGTGTAGATCTGTCTTCAGGCATGTTGCAGAGAGCAAAGTTACGTGACCTGTACGATGAACTAATAGAACAGGACCTGAACTCCTACCTGCGACAATCGATCAACCAGTTTGACCTCATAGTGTCTGCCGATACACTTTGCTACTTCGGAAACCTGGGAGAGTTCCTACAGCTCAGTCAAACTGCCATGAAACCGGGCGGTTTCCTGATCTACACGGTCGAACGCCATGATGGGACAACCGACACGGGCTACCATCTTGAATCGCATGGTCGCTACAGCCATACATATACGTACCTGAGCGAAGTGATGAAGGCTTCCGGCTACCACGTCGACGCAATACATGAACGCAACCTCAGACTGGAACGCAACAAACCAGTAAACGGATTTCTGGTCATCGCACGAAGAACCTGATAGTGCAATCCGGGTGTTGAAACCGGTATCGAAACGAGCCTCAAGAGCATTAAATTGATGCGATCAGGGACTCCAGCACAGATTCGGCATTACCCGTTCAACCATGCGACCGACCACCAGGGGCGCGACTGGTTGTGAACAGAATTGCGCTTCATTACGAGTCCCATACATCGGTGACCGGTTCACCTGCTTCGACGGTTTTGCTGCTTCATGGACTCGGGTCAAGTACGCGTGACTGGTCTGACCAGGTCCCGGCGCTGACTCTCCATCATGATGTACTGCTGGTGGATCTGCGCGGTCACGGGCAGAGTGACCGACCACCGGGACCTTACTCGATAAGGGAGATGGCAAACGACGTAGCCATGCTCACCGAAAAACTTGGCTTCACTGGATTGCACGTCGTCGGCTTGTCAATGGGTGCACAAGTCGCGCTTCAGCTGGCCCTGGATCACCCCGCCGTTGTTTCGACGATAACCGTTGTAAACTCTCCTGCCTCCATGAAACCGCGTCGACTGCGTGACAAGTTGACTGTGCTTCAGCGCAATCTGCTCGTCCAGGTATTTGGCATGAGGCGTGTAGGCCAGGTAATCGCATCTCGACTCCTGCCTGGTGATGAATTCATCGAACGGCGCAGGATTTTCGCGGAACGCTGGGCAGAGAACGATCCGGCCGCCTATCGGGCATCTTTTGATGCCATTCTGGATTGGGATATCACGCCTTTCCTGATTGGTATCAATCAAGCCATACTGGTGATCGCCGCCAGTGAGGATTACACGCCACTGGAGTGGAAGAAGCGCATCGTCGAATTGGCGCCGAACGCAACTTTAATGGTTGTGGAAGGCTGCCGACACGCTATCCCGGTTGAACGGCCAGAGGCATTCAATGCCATTCTGCTCGATTTTCTCGACAAGCACCCACAGTAGCCAGCTTGTCATCCGCAGAAATTCAACAGTTTCAGTCGCAGTGCTAAACCCAGACTATTCATGAAATCGCCAAATCCTTCCGCATCCCCTTCATCCGTAGCGGATTTCGTTCAGTCGGAAACACATTAACGGCGAGGTACTGGACTACGGCGGTGGGAAAACCAGATGTACCGACGTCCCCTCACCTTCCACTGAATGCAATGTCACACTGCCTCCCATGTTGCGGATGACTTCATCCACCAGGAAAAGACCAAGACCTTCCCCACTGACGCCATTTTGCTGATCCAACTCCGAGTGCGCGCGGAAACGCATTTTCAGAACATCAGGAAGTTTATCATCCGGTATGCCCAGACCGTTGTCCCTCACAACCAATTCCATGGAGTCATCCGTATGGTTGTGTCGTGCAACCCAGACTTTGCGCTCAGGCTTTTCCGGATCACTGTATTTGACAGCATTGGACAGTAGATTGCTGAGTAGCAATTTCATACTTCCGGTTTCCACGCAAGCTTCACCAAGTTCACCGCACACGACAAGCGTCACGGCTTTGCTTTCAAAAATATCAGCCAGTTGTTGATGGAGATCTTCCAGAAATGGCTTCAATGGTAATCGTTGCACTATCGGATTATCCGCAACGGTCGGCTTTTTGACAGCCACCAGACGGTCTACTCCATCGATGACGTTCACAGCCTGGCCTAGTGCGTGCTTGACCCGCTTCAGCTCGTCCAATCGCAGTTCGTCGGATCCCTCACTTTCACCTATCAATTCAATTCCCAGCAGGGCACTGTTCAGTGATGAGCGAATCTCATGACTCAGCAGTCGATTGAAAGATTCCAGTTTGTCGGTCTGCTCCTCAATGGTGGCCATATACCGTTCGGCAAACGAATCCACCGTGTAATTCATGATAAGACGGATGATTGCATTGATGACCCCTATCACATCAAGTACTTCGGATATTCCCACATCTCCGGAGTACTCTGCCGTCCAGCCCCTCATGTACTCCTCCAGCACATTCGCCAGAAGATCATACTCGCGCAGCAATTGACTGATCGTTGCCTGTTGTTCGTGCCTGAGACGCCCCAGATCCAGAGCCTTGTGACTGATGATCGAATTGGCCATAGCCGGCTCCCCGTCGCCGTGATCGAGGATGACCGCAAGTTGATCGATCATCAACGGTATGTGGTCGAGGTACTGTTCGCTCGGGAAAATATCACGCAGTTCTTCGTCGACTACACCATCCAGACTCTGCAGCCAATCTGCCGCCACTGCACGGCTGTCGTTTCTGATGCAATCTGAAATAAAGCGTCGGA
The DNA here is from genome assembly GCA_013002205.1 of Granulosicoccus sp. Classification (GTDB taxonomy): domain Bacteria; phylum Pseudomonadota; class Gammaproteobacteria; order Granulosicoccales; family Granulosicoccaceae; genus Granulosicoccus. The sequence continues at coordinate 5,403 of JABDKN010000214.1, read as the reverse complement.
AGGCACTGGCGCCGCCGGCTGCCTCGCCACACTCTACCTCGGTGTTGATGTCACTATGCATTTTTTACATAACGCTCGTCGCTGTCGCCTTATGGTGCACTGTACTCCAACCTGACACCAGCTGAAAACCACACTCGCGTTTATGGAATCTGAGGAAAATGTCAATGAATCTGGTCAGATCGACTCGTTGGAGGAAATTCAGAACACGGCACTAAGCACCCTGTGGGAGATGCTGAGAAGTTTCGTGGAGCACCTGCCGTTCCTGGCAGGAGGGATGGTCACGCTTGTCCTCACTTGGGGACTGGCCAACTTGATAAGTGCGTTTGGCACGCGCGTACTCGGACACTGGCACAAGCGCGAGTCAGTCAAGGAACTCATAGTCCGACTGCTGAGTATCATCATCTGGGTACTCGGTTTGTTATTGACTGCGATTGTACTGTTCCCGGGTTTGACACCCAGCAAGGCTCTGGGTGGCCTGGGATTGGTTTCGATTGCTGTCGGCCTGGCCTTCAAGGATATTTTCGAGAATTTTTTCGCAGGCATTCTGATCCTGTGGCGATTTCCATTCGAACGTGGGGATTTTATCGAGTGTGAGGGTCTGGTTGGCAAGGTCGAGAAGGTTATGGTACGCATGAGCTATATCAGGGAAACCAATGGCCAGCTCACCGTCGTTCCCAATTCCTTTCTGTTCAAGAACCCTGTTACTGTTCTGACAAGCCAACCCAGCCGTCGTGTGATGCTGACGACCGGTGTAGCATACGACGTAGATGTCAGCGATGCCGTCCGGATCATCAGCCAGGCAGTCGAGGCCTGCGAGACACTGAGCCCGGACAAGCCGGTGCAGGTATTTCCCAAGGCATTTGGCAGCAGCAGTATCGATATCGAGATCGCCTGGTGGACAGAATCAACGCCACTGGCGGTGCGCAGGTCCACCGGTGAGGTCGTCACGGCGATCAAGAAAGCCCTGGATGAGGCCGGTATCGAAATACCATTCCCTTACCGTACTCTGACGTTCAAGGAACCGTTGACAGTCACACAACGCGAAAACTGATCACAACGTAACCTTAAGTGCGGCCCGCCAGGTGGGACCCGTTCTGACGAACCGGTATTCAGACGCTCACCGCTCGACAACGCACTCCGTACACGGCAAGCGCATCACCTTCACTGACGCTCGCTCAGGGTACTGAAAGGGGTTATATGCGGGTACTCGCTGCCGGCGTCTGACTGATACCCGTACTGTAAATGTGACGTAGTTCACTATCGGTTGTCAGTGTATTACTACCACAGACTAAGAATCCAGGGATTCTGCCGTTAATCATCAAATACAGGACTGCCGAGATCTGTCGATGATTCCTGGCTGAACGATTTTCAGAACAGTTGACTGGATTCACATGCCGCTTGCCCGCGATGCAGCACACGATGAGGAATGGTCCAGCTTGGACAAAGCTGGCACTGGCCAGGCCGTACCCGCTGACATTGGATCGCGAACGCTAAGGATTGCCGCCAACGATAAAGGCGCTGAAGCCTCCAGCACTGACAGTGCGAGGGCAGCTGCCAGCCAGACTGAGTTCCTCGCCAGGCGACAGGCCACAGTGCTCGAGATACTGGCAGACTTCAGTGATCAACAAACCCTGACTGCCGCATTGCTGTCCGTTGCCAATGACTTACAGCACCGTTTCCAGTGTGATCGGGTAGCCGTGGGACTGAACGTTGATAAATACATCAAGGTTTCCGCGATATCCCAACAGGCTGTGCTCGAGGCACGGTCTGATGAAGTTCGTCTCCTGGGTGCGGCCATGCAGGAGGCCTGCGATCAGGAATGCCTGATAGATTTTTCCGGATCATCCGAATCCTTGACAACAACTAAGTCTCACCAGGCACTAAGCCTGGGACTGGAAATTTCACACATCTGCACGATACCACTGTGTGACAATGAACGCGTCATCGGAGCCTTACTGCTGCAACGCCGTGCGGAGCAATCGTGGTCACGACTGACCATCGAGCTACTGACCCAGATTGCCTCACTCATCGCACCACTTATCGTACTGCGATGCGATGCTGAACGCAGCATAGTCAGCACACTGAACTCTCGCTTGCGCATACAGCTGGAAAAGCTATTCGAGCCGAGACTGCTGATAGTAAAAGGGACTGCAGCATTATTTGTTCTGCTGCTCGTCTTTGCCTGCTTCGTGCCGGTAACTCACTATGTCAAGGCATCCGCTGAGATAGTACCGACCGAACGACGTGCTATCTCTGCTCCGACCAATGGACTTGTCAGCAGTGTATTCGTCAAGGCGGGGGATCATGTGCGCACCGGGGACAAGCTCATCGACCTGGATACCCGCGAGCTGGAACTAATACAAGCTGGTCAGGAAAACGAAGTTCGCGCTGCACGTGCTGAACTTAGATCGGCCATGGCAAGCTACGATCGCAAGGAAATCGCCATCGCACAGGCACTTCTCGATCAGAAAGTCGCTGAACTGGCGTTAACCAAACAACAGATTCTGCGAACCAGCATGACAGCTCCCATCGACGGAGTCATCGTCAGTGGTGACCTGAGCCAGTCTCTGGGAATGTCGGTCGACCGCGGCAAGGTACTATTGGAATTGGCGCCGGTGGACGGATACGAAGTGCATCTGCTGGTACACGAAGTCGACATGCCTTACGTTCGAGTCGGGCAGACCGGCAGACTGTCCCTGGAAGCTGATCCCGGCCAGCCACTGGCAATCGAAGTCACTGCCATACACCCGATAGCCAGAGCTGACAGTGGAGTCAATCGCTTCCTGATCGAGACAACGCCTGTGGATCCGATTGCAGGGCTTCGGCCAGGGCAAACCGGCATGGCCAAACTCGCTGCAGGTAAAGCAAGCTTGCTGTGGGTCTGGACACATCGTTTCCTGGACTGGGGCCGTCAGCGACTGTGGGAGTGGATCGGGTGAACCAGGATCCTCTCTTTAGCGAGCACTGGTATCGTGTAAAAGACCTGAAACCCCGTCTGGCCAGCGATGTAATCAGCCGTCGCCACAGCTACCGCGGTATTCCCTGCTATGTGCTGCATCGTCAATCAACGGGCGCATACCACAGGGTAAGCATCGAGGTTTTCAGCTTACTCGCTGCGCTCGATGGCACGGTAACTCTCGACGAAACCTGGCAGGATGCGATCCAATCCCATGACGATAAAGCGCCTACACAAGCTGAACTGCTGGCACTGCTGGCCAGACTCCATGAAGCGGAGCTGATCACCGTCAATCGAAAACTGGACGCTGAGCAGTTGTTCTCCCGAGCCCGGGACAACGCCCACAAAGAGGTAAAGCAGCGGTATCTCAACCCGCTGTTTCTGCGTTTCACCCTTTTCGATCCAGACAGGATACTGAATAGACTTCAGCCCCTTGCCCGTTGCATGTACTCCAGAGCAGCGTTGCTTGCCTGGGTCGGGCTGATCGTGCTTGGACTTTTCGTGCTGTTGCCACACTGGTCCAATCTGCGCTACGAAGTTTCCAGTTTTGACGTGTTTTCCCCGGTAAACCTGACACTCTTTTTACTGATTTATCCAATACTGAAACTGGCACATGAAGTGGCGCACGGACTCGCCGTCAAACGATTTGGCGGCGAAGTACACGAGATGGGCATTACCCTGATGGTCTTTCTCCCTCTCCCCTACGTTGACGCAAGCGCCTCTACTGCGCTTCCAGGCAAGTGGGACCGTATACTGGTCAGCGCCGCTGGCATTCTTGTGGAGCTCTCCATCGCGTCCATGGCAGCATTCGTCTGGAGTTTCAGTGGCGGTACGCTGCACGATGTGGCGTTGACAGTGATGCTGATTGGTGGCGCATCCACCGTGTTGTTCAATGGCAACCCGCTTCTGAAGTTTGACGGATACTACATCCTGTCCGACTATCTGGAGATTCCGAACCTGGCAGATCGTTCACGGCAATACCTGCTGGGAACAACCGGGCAGAAATTGTTCGGATTAAGCCAGCCAAAGGTAGAACTGGCAGACCGTAGAGAAGGTGCCTGGCTGCTGTTCTACGGATTGTTTTCAAGTGCCTATAAACTGGCTTTGATGAGTGCTATCGCATTGATGCTCAGTGAGCGGTTCTTTATCTTCGGCACCATTCTGGCTTTGTGGGTCGCGGTAACGCTGATTGGCTTACCTCTCTACCGCCTGCTTGTGTTCATTGCCGTCGCACCGCAGCCATCCAGACCACGTACCGTGCTCGTAACGGCAGGTGTATCTGCGTTATTTCTGGGTATCCTGGCATTTCTGCCCCTGCCATTGAACACAGTTGCCAGCGGAGTCGTCTGGCTCCCTGAAAACGCCATTGTCAGAGTGCAGAGCCCATGCGAGGTGACGCAATTGCTGGTGCAACCCGGCGCCAGCGTCATGCCTGGTGAATCCCTGTTCTTCTGCGAAGATTACCGACTCGATACCGAACGACTGACGCTGCAATCCCGGCTGGATGAGCTCAGGGCAAAACGAATGGGGCTGGACCTGGCCGATCGGGTTCGGCATGAAAAGTTCAGCCTGGACATAGACACACTTCAGGCAAACCTTGAGCGCACCAGGGAGAAAATATCCGGGCAACTGGTGACCGCACAATCCATGGGGCGATTCTTCACCGCCAGCAGCACGGACTTCGAAGGACAGTTTATCGCGCCAGGGGACCTGGCCGCCTACGTGGTTCCTGGCAAAACGCGAACCGTCCGCGTGGCGATCGAACAGGCCGACACTACGTGGTTTCAGCGCGATGCGACTGCGGCCGAGCTACAATTTGCAGAGCAGGCAGACAAGCGCAGGGTCTATGCCTCCAAGGTTCACCGCCAGACTCCGCAGTCTACAAAAGTACTGGTCAGTGCGGGGCTCACGACAGCTGGTGGCGGACGCATAGTGGCGGATCCGGCAGGTGACGGACTCACCGTCCGGGAGCCGGTATTCGATATCGAGCTTGCCTGGCCCGACGATGCACCACCGGTCAATGTCGGCAGTCACGTCAGCGTGGTATTCCGTCATGCACCTGAACCGATTCTCAGCCGATTGATCACGACAGTGCAGCGTGCCTTTCTCGGGAGGCTCGAGGTATGAGTCACCTGGTACAGGCAACACGACCCGGACTACTACTGGGCGCACAACCAGAACAGAATTCATCACGATCCAGTAACTCGGCGGACCAGCTGATTACAAGCACCTGGCAGGCATTAATCAATCCGACGAAAACACTTTCGGGATTCAGTCCGATATTAAACAGAATTATCGCAGAAGAACGTCGGTTTGATGCGTTGGGCGCAGCAGCACTGACTCGCCAGGTTGATCAGTGGCGCCAGACACTGCAAAGCCGGACGCTGGATGAGACACAAGCAATAGAGATCTTTGCCGCCATACGCTCAGCAGTACGTGCTACTCAC
>JABDKN010000198.1 GCA_013002205.1 Granulosicoccus sp. | reverse complement strand
GGATCGACCAGGTTGAGAGCAGGAGGAATACCATCAGCATCAGGAGCCTGTATGCGCAACACCAGCAGGTCACCGGCTTTCACAGTCTGCGGTGCTACGGGCGTGAATACGGGTGCCGAATGAGAAGCAGACGACTCATCCGGCGAATGCCCCGTGCTCGACCCGTCATTCCCCGTCTGCGGCGTGGTGCCCGATACATTGATGAGCAGATTTCGCGTACCGCGCAACGCATTGTCCAGGGTGTCGATGGCAATCAGCTCCACTACAGACTCCTGATCTGCGGTGGCAGGCACGGTCCAGTCCAGCTCCAGTTGCCCGTTGCCCAGACCACGTACAAGCATGCCCGCCGGTAATGCACCGACGGTGACACTGGGAAAGGTGCCATCAGGATCGGTCGCAGTGACAATGAAAATGAAACGCTGACCAACCGATGCCGACTGTGTGGTCAGGTTATCAAATCGTGGCGCCAGATTGCCGGCCTGCCTGTCAGGCGCAGGCGTCATGGACAGACCCTGACGGCTGACCAGAACGACCCAGTCTTCACCCTGCGCGTACGGCGGGGATCCCAGCGCCATGGCGTCACTCGCAGCCCTGTCCTGTGGCCCATCGAACATCTGCCCTGTACGCGGGTCGAACCATCGTTGATCGAAGCGCGCACCTGTGGCGTCGGTATCCAGCAATTCGGTACCCTGAGCCGACGGTAGATAGATTGCATAGACGTCGCCGGATAAGGCAAACACTTCGGCACCGCCATAGCGATCACTGTCGCCCGAGACGCGCCAGTCGGCAGGTTCCATGCGCCAGAACGGCAGTTCATTCTGCATCATCTCCCGAGCCAGCCGCATCTGCCGCCACATCGATTCACGCTGGCGAAAGTCACCGGCATCGACATCGCCACCGGCAGGTAGAGGGTTGTAGCCGAAGTACCATTCAATATTACCTCCACTGAACAGGACGTCATACAGAATCTGCTTGCGTCGTTCATCGGTGTTGGATGGTCCCAGCCCATTGGTGTTTTCATCCATGTCCACGACCCATTTATGACCCGTGCTGGCAGACTTGCCCCGCCACTGCTCGACGAATTGACCCGCATACTGTGCATCGTACTGAATGGAAGTGGCTTCGTAGCGCTTGTCGCCAACGATTTCTCCGTAGCGGTAGAACTGGTTGATGTGAGTATGCACGGCAATTGGCTTCCCGCTCCAGTCGATGGCTTGCAGGTAGTCGGCATGCTTGTCCAGTTCCACGCGAGTAAAATCGTTCTCCTCACCCAGATTCCACTTGATTGCCAACAGGTAGCCGAAACGCGCAACCAGTTCCCGAAAAAACAACTTTCGCTCCACACCCAACGCGCCATCATCCAGCCAGCGCTCATTGGCCTGTTCGGTCTCACTGAGCACGACGTTCAGCGCAATGTTCTGCCGCTGGGCATGCGCCAGCACACGGTTCCATTGATACAGTTTGCTGATGTCGTAGTGTGTCTTGTCGTAATGAGTGTTGTCAGCACCAATGAACGGGTAGGTCTCCTGCCCGTCTCCACCAAGATTCATGGGTAGAAAATAGATCGAATTGACACCCTGTTCTCCAAGGTAGTTCAGCGCACCGATCAGGCCACGACTGTCAGCACCAGTCTGTGAGTGACTGAATATAGGATCTCCCTCGCGAAAGTCCTCGCGATGCGCGGCGAAATCGTGCAGGAAGTTACCATTGATTCCGCCGTGATCGTAGGTACCATCGATGCCCGCGTAACCGAGCAGGTTCTCGGGGCTGTCCGTCCCGCCCTTGATCCAGTAGGGTCCATCACGAAACTTCAGATAGTGTTCACCGACATGTTCCAGTCGTCCGTGGCGGAGGAACGGCGGCGCATCCAGAGGCGCAGGTTCAATCGTGAATTCCCCCGTTGCGCCTGACAGTGAGAAATCCGATCCTTCATCTGCAGACAGGCTGACTGCGATGTTCGTACCACGTTGCAAGCGCCCATGATAAGTCCATCTTCCTGTTTCATCAGCTGAGAAGCGTACCCGCCAGATGGCTCCGCGACCCCCACCCTGTCCATCTCCGGCAAAGAAACCGGGAACCCGTGTGACCACCCCTCCGGGACTGGTCAGCTCTACCGTCAGGCGATAATCAAGAAACGGGTTGGGAGAGGTATCGGTTTCGACACCGAATGGTCCGTTGAAATCGAGCTCAACGGGATGCCATTTGTACAGCTCGCCATTAATGGAGGCAGCCATGACCGGAGAGCAGGCCACCAACAATACCAGTGAAAACAGAGATCGTGTAAGCGCGCGGAAAGATTGCATGGGTAACGGTCAGGCAACTGGCGTAAGCCGATGAGGCAATTATGAACCGACCGTATGGTGATCTGGCTAAAACAACCCGGCCCAAGGCTGACGGCTACTGTAGTTGGGAACTGGGCCACAATTCAATCGACGCAGCACCGCGTTTCCCGCTGGTGGAACCTGAACTTCGTCACATTTACCTGCAAGACGGAATGGCCACAGACCTGTTTTGCAGACAGGCTTTCAATTCAATAAATGTCGGTGCCGTATCGTCGATATACAGGTTACAGGCAATGGCCGGACACCGGCCTGAAGTGGACGCAGCCAGGCACGTCGACAATCTATGAAAATCCATCTCACATCAGCATACGCTACCCATACCGGTCTGAACGCCCTGCACGGGTACGCGCAAATCGACACGCTTGGCCAGCACCAGTTGTGCGCGGATGCTGCCGAGGCTGATGCCATCCTGTTCGTGGAGAACACGCAATTCGACGATCTGTTTTTCCGCCAGTTGCTGCAGCATCCCTATATCGCGGACTTTTCCGACAAGGTTTTCATGTACAACGAGATGGACAGGCCCTGGGATGTCCTGCCAGGTCTGTACTGTTGCATGACGCACAAGCACATCGACGACTCCAGGCACCGGGCATGCGCCTATCTGTATTCGCCCAACCCGTTCGTCAGTGATGTCTACCAGGATACCCATGAAACTCAATGGCTTTATTCTTTCATGGGATCGATGAGTCACGCCTGTCGCAGGACGATCATGCGACTGCGTCACCAGGATGGATTCGTCCGGGATACTTCTGACTTCAACGTCTGGAAAAGCGATCCGGCTGAACTCAAATTACGCGGAAGCGCTTATGCCAGAACTATCGCCGCCAGTCAGTTCGTCCTGTGCCCTCGCGGTATAGGAACATCCTCCATTCGCCTGTACGAGACGCTGGAAGCGGGTCGAGTACCGGTCATCATTTCCGATGACTGGGTTGCCCCCGCAGAGACTGACTGGAGTTTCGCCGTCCAGGTAGAGGAGCGCCGTGTACGGTCCGTCCCGGGATTGCTCAGTGCAATGAAGAACGAGGCTGAAGAACGTGGTGAGGCAGCTCGCAAAGCATGGCTGGACAGTTACTCGCCGAATACCATGTTCAATACCGTGGGCAATTCCCTGCAGGTGCTGCTGCAGTCGGGTAACGGACACAGGCATCGTCGACAGCGGACAGACTGGAACAAGTGGATCTCTGGAGGCGAGCTGTACACTCGCGCCGCGGCGCAACGCTTGCTGCGACACAATTGACGCTGAACCTCCTGTTATCCTCGCGTGGACACAGGTACTTCCTGAACGCCGGGTGCCGCATGCAGGCCACAGGGCGCAATTGAGCTGACACGCATTCCAACCCGTCCGACGTAAAGGATACCGCGCAACCGGCTTAGTGACCGTGCCAAGACAAAGCCTATGCGATAGTCATCACGAGTCTACCCGGCCATGCGCTGCCCGGCGCCAGTGTCGTCGTCGTCATCCTCCAGACTCATCGAATTGGCTATCATGTCGTCCACCGCCGAGGAGTTGCCTCCCTCGAGCTTGATTCGCAGTCGCAGATCATTGACGGAGTCCGCATTGCGCATCGCCTCTTCAATTGTGATCGCATTTTCGTTCAGCAGATCAAACAGAGCCTGGTCGAAGGTCTGCATTCCCTGATCCTTGCTCTTCTTCATCAAGCCCTTGATTTCATGAACCTCGCCTTTCATGATCATGTCAGACATCAGGGGTGTATTGAGCAATACCTCTACCGCGGCGCGACGGCCTTTGCCACTGGGTGTAGGTAACAATCGCTGTGAGATGAATGCCTTGGTGTTCAGGGACAAATCCAGTAGCAGTTGCTTGTGGCGCGTTTCCGGGAAAAAGTTGATGATCCGGTCCAATGCCTGGTTGGTGTTGTTCGCATGCAGGGTGGCCAGGCACAGGTGGCCTGTTTCGGCAAACGCGATGGCATGCTCCATGGTTTTCTGGTCACGAATCTCACCGATCAGAATCACGTCTGGTGCTTGTCGCAATGTATTCTTCAACGCGATTTCGAAAGAATCCGTATCCGTACCCACCTCGCGCTGCGTCACGATGCAGCCCTTGTGATGATGCACGAATTCCACGGGGTCCTCGATCGTGATGATGTGGCCGTTGGAATTCTCGTTGCGGTAGTCGATCATCGAGGCCAGGCTGGTTGACTTTCCCGACCCGGTGCCGCCGACGAAGATGACAAGCCCTCGCTTGGTCATGGCAATCTGCGAGAGTATGTCCGGCATGTGTAAATCAGTGAACGACGGAATCTCGTTGGGAATGATACGCACCACCAGGCCTGCGCTGCCTCTCTGTACCAGCGCATTGACTCGGAAACGGGAAATCTTGGGCAAAGCGATGGCGAAGTTACACTCCTTCTTCGCCTTGAACTCCTCCCGTTCGGCATCGGTCATCAGACACTGGGCAAGCGCCAGGGTGTGATCGGCAGTCAGCTTCTTGTCCATGACCGGAGAGACCTTGCCGTGAATGCGCATGGATGGTGCAGCACCGGCAATGATAAACAGGTCTGAGCCACCCTTCTTGTACAAACTGACCAACAATTCATCCATGAATCGCTTCGCGACTTTCAGGTCCATATTCATTCCTCTACCGGTTGCCGGCTTTTTATCTCTTGGGAGCCGAGTTCATCGGCATGCCGATGAATTCGTTCCTGCTGAATCCAATGTCCGGGACTGCACTCATTCAAGCCCCTGCAAATCAACACGCTGCCTTGATAGCTCTTACATCAGACTCTCGGGGCTCTGAGCTTTCTTGCGTGCTTCGGCCAGATCAACGACACCACGCTTAACCAGTTCCTTGAGGTTCTGGTCGAGAGTCTGCATACCCTGGCCCTGACCTGTCTGGATTGCCGAGTACATCTGCGCAACCTTGTCCTCTCGAATCAGGTTGCGGATGGCCGGTGTACCGATCATGATCTCGTGGGCAGCCACTCGGCCACCACCTGTTTTTTTCAATAGAGTCTGCGAAATGACCGCACGAAGTGACTCGGAAAGCATCGAGCGAACCATCGGTTTCTCACCAGCGGGAAACACATCGACAATTCGATCCACTGTCTTCGCCGCAGAACTGGTGTGCAGGGTTCCGAAAACCAGGTGACCGGTTTCCGCCGCCGTCAATGCCAGGGAAATGGTTTCCATGTCACGCATCTCACCCACCAGTATGACATCAGGATCTTCACGTAGTGCCGAGCGGAGGGCCTCCGAGAAGCCAAAGGTATCCCGGTGAACTTCACGCTGGTTGATCAGACACTTCTTGCTCTCATGGACGAATTCGATGGGATCTTCAATGGTCAGGATATGACCCAGTTCGGAGTCGTTCTTGTAATCCATCATCGCCGCAAGTGTCGTGGACTTACCCGAACCGGTTGGCCCTGTGACCAGGACGATGCCCCGCGGTAGCGCCGATATTTCCTGGAAGATCTTTGGGGCGCCCAATTGTTCAAGGGTCAGTATCTCGGTCGGGATTGTCCGGAAAACCGCACCGCAACCGCGGTTCTGGTTAAAGGCATTGACACGAAACCGCGCTGTATCCGGTATCTCGAACGAAAAATCGGTCTCCATTTTTTCTTCGAAATCCTTGCGCTGCTTGTCGTTCATGATGTCGTACACCATCGCCTGCACGGCTGCATGATCAAGTGCCGGTACGTTGACCCGGCGCATGTCACCATCCACGCGTATCATGGGCGGAAGTCCGGCTGAAAGATGCATGTCCGAGGCACCATTCTTGACGCCGAATGTCAGAAGTTGAGCGATATCCATGAAACTAGACCTTTGTTATGTCGATGTGCATTCAGTAAATGCACCAGTGGCTTCCGGGCAAGCGGACCTGACTGGCTTTGCTCCCCATACTCACCTGATGTCGGCCGATACCGCGCATTTGTTAGCCCCTCACCTGCCTGACTGTCACTACAGGTGGTTAAAGCACGTAGTGGAGAACGCGTAACGTGAACGAGTACTCATCCCCGGAAAAACAGGCTTTCATGGAGGGCAGCGCCAACTCCGGCATCGTTTCAGCGTTGCGACAGGTCCGCCGTAATATTGCCTCCTACGAGACACGGTATGCGCGCACGCCTGGCAGTGTACGGCTGCTGGCAGTCAGCAAGCGAAAGCCGATAGCCGCCATTCGCGCAGCCATGGATGCCGGACAGCAGGCGTTCGGCGAAAACTATGTCGAGGAAGGGGTTAAGAAAATACTGTCACTCGACGATGCGGCAATTGACTGGCACTTCATAGGTGCGATTCAATCCAGAAAGACGGCAAGTATTGCGGAGTATTTCAATTGGGCGCACGGGGTGGATCGTGTCAAGGTCGCCCGGCGCCTGTCCACTCAGCGACCGGCCGGAATGCCGGATCTGAACATTTGCCTGCAGGTGAATGTGGACAGCGAACCGGGCAAGGCGGGTGTCAGCCTGGGTGAGATACCCGCGCTGGCAGCAGCCTGCGACAATCTGCCCGGTCTGGTTTTGCGCGGCCTGATGGCAATCCCCGCGCCACGGTCGGACTTCGCTGCACAGCGAGAAGTTTTTGCACGCATGCGCCAGTGCCTGGCGTCGCTGTCCGCCGCACACCCGACGATGGATACTTTGTCCATGGGAATGAGTGGTGACATGGAAGCTGCCATAGCAGAAGGAGCCACCATCGTCAGGATCGGAACGGCCATTTTCGGCTCCCGGGACACGCAGGATGAGCACTGAAATCCGGGCCTGCTGCGCAAACGACTGGAGGCTCGTTCCAGGATGCCAGGGCCAACTCAGCGGGACGCCAATATTGTTAAACTAATCACATCCACAGGACACAGCAAACATGAGCCAACCAAATTCTACAACTAACTCTCTGGCAGCAGCGCACGAACTCGGGCAAAGCATGTGGCTCGACTACATCCAACGGAGTCTGCTGGACGGCGAGCTGCAGTCCATGATTCGCGATGACCGCATCATGGGACTGACATCCAATCCGGCCATTTTCGAACAGGCCATCGCGAAGACCAGCGAATACGACACGGATATCGCCCGCATTGTCAGGGACTCGCCTGACATCTCCGAGCTCGAGCTGTTCAATCGGCTTGCCATTCCCGACATCCAGGCAGCCGCAGATGCGTTTGCGGACACCTACGAGGAGACAGATGGCATCGACGGCATGGTCAGCCTGGAAGTGACGCCCGATCTTGCACGCGATGCCGCTGGCACCATAGCTATGGGTGTCGAGCTGCACGAACGGGTCAATCGACCCAATCTGATGATCAAGGTGCCCGGGACCGTCGAGGGTGTAAAAGCCTTTGAAGCGTTGACCGCTCTGGGCGTCAACGTCAATGTTACCCTGCTGTTCAGCGTTTCCCGCTATCGGCAAATCGCCCAGGCGTACATTCGCGGGCTGGAGAGGCGTATCGCCGAAGGCCAGTCAGTCGCCAGAATTGCATCGGTTGCCAGCTTTTTCGTCAGTCGCGTGGATGTCAGCGTGGACAAGGCTCTGCAGGCCGACGGCAGCGAAACCGCCAGGGCGCTCCTGGGCAAGATAGCCATTGCCAATGCCAAGGTTGCATACGGTCACTTCGTCAATCTTTACGGCAGTGATCAGTTCAGCAGTTTGAAGGCGCATGGTGCACGTCCGCAACGCCTGCTCTGGGCCAGTACCGGTGTCAAGAACCCGAATTACTCCGATGTACTGTACGTCGAAGAACTGATCGGTCCTGACACCGTGAATACTCTGCCTCCCGGCACCCTGGATGCGTTCCGGGACCATGGAGTGGCCGAGACCCGACTCAGCCAGGACCTTGCCCAGGCGCATGCGGATATTTCGGCACTGGCAGATCTGGGTATTTCCCTTAATCACATCACAGATGAACTGGAGAATGCCGGGATCTCGTCCTTCGCCGAAGCATTCGATCGCTTACTGGCGGTTCTTGCAGACAAGCGCAAGGCAGTCGCCAGCTGATGCGGTGGATATTCGTCGGCGCTGGCAATATGGCCAGCAGCCTCATTGGCGGGCTGATCGCCAGTGGCGCTGAGCGCTCCAGTGTATCCGTGGTCGATCCGGACAAAGCTGCCTGTAAACGCGCATCAGAACGTTTCGGCATTGCGTCCGACGTTTCCGTGGCCTCGGTCATGAAAGGGTTGCCAAAGGGCCCTCTCGGGCTTGTCATTGCCGTCAAACCCCACGTAGTCGAGGCTGTCTGTGTTGAATTCAGCAGACTTTACAGTGGACTTTACGCAAATTCCCGAGATGCCCCGCGCCCGCTGCTCATATCCGTGGCAGCCGGCGTCCGGGCATCGAGTATGGCAAAGTGGTTACCCGATGACGTGGCACTCGTGCGCTGTATGCCGAATACGCCGGCATTACTCGGCCTGGGTGCCACCGCGATGTTTGCCAACCCGACCTGTACCGGCGAACAGCGGCAACAGGCCGAGGCCTTGCTGTCGACCGCAGGTGCGACACTGTGGATCGAAAAGGAATCCATGCTCGATGCGGTGACAGCCTTATCCGGCAGTGGTCCAGCTTACTTTTTCTACCTGATCGAACACATGAGTGCTGCGGGTGTGGCGCTTGGACTGGATGCTGAGACCGCAGAGATACTGGCCATCGAAACAGCTTTCGGCGCTGCCAGCATGGCCCGCATGCGCGAGCAGACACCATCGGCATTACGTGAGAACGTAACCTCAAAAGGTGGCACAACTGCTGCTGCACTTGCCGTATTCGACGAGTTGGGGACACCGGACATCGTGTACAGAGCCATGCGCGCAGCTAACGATCGCGCAGTGGAACTCGGCAATCAATTTTCACCTGTCTGATCCGCACACGTCGCTGTAACCGTCCCATCATTGAAGTCGAACTTTTGGAGAACTATCCACAATGGCCAATCCTGCACTGAATGCGATCGGCTTCATTCTCGGTATCCTGTTCAATCTGTACGCAACCGTCGTAGCCGTACGCTTTGTCATGCAGCTGGTACGTGCTGACTATTACAACCCGCTGGCGCAGGGAATCGTCAAGGTGACGGATCCTCTCCTGTTGCCTTTGCGACGAATCATTCCAAGCGTGAAACGTTATGACACAGCGTCGCTTGTCCTGTGTTTTGCCGTACTGTTTTTTAAACTGCTGGTATTCAAACTGCTAAGCCTCGGCTATGTACCGGCGTTGGGACAGTCCGAGTCGGTCAGCGCCATTCCGGTTGTAAAACTGGTAGTTCTGGCTTTTCTGGATCTGATTCATCAGTTTTTCAATGTGTTCATCTTTGCATTGATCATCCAGGCCATACTCAGCTGGATACCAGGTGCTACTGGCAATCCGGTGCAGTCACTTGTCTCCTCCATCAGTCAGCCTGTGCTACAACCACTGCGAAATCTCATTCCACCCATGGGCGGAATCGACCTGACCGTGTTCTTCACGATCATCGGATTGTTTGCCCTGCGTATATTTCTGCTCGGCACACTGCAACAGCTGTTCGGTATCTGAACATGCTTAACCCCGAGTGAGACAATTAAAGGCGATTTGAAAACCTGATAGAGCAGTGAAAGCAGGTGATTTTCAGACGGGTTTTACTATCTCATCGAGAAGTGAAAACTACTAAAAAAACAGGGTCGATAGAACTCGATTGACAGTTTATTACTGCAATTTCAGTGTTTTTTACAATTATTGTTCTATAACTGCTGACTGTCACGCTGCATGTGTGGTATTTTTCGCGCGCCTTGTACGGTGAGTGAGATTGACGAGAAACACTATCCATACAGAGTCTTTGGCAAATCATGATTTTCAATCAACAGTATTCAGCAGAGGAATTGACTATGGCGGCGAAGAAAAAAGCAGCAGCCAAGAAAAAACCAGTAGCAAAGAAGAAAGCAACGGCCAAGAAAAAAGCAACAGCCGCTGCCGGTGCCAGCAAGCCACCCACCAAATCGGAAATTATGGCCTCCATTGCCGAGACTACCGAGCTGAGCCGCAAGGAAGTGATGTCAGTATTTGATGCACTGAACGGGCTTATCCAGAATAACCTCAAGCCTCGCGGCCCAGGCAGTTTCAGCGTGCCGGGACTGATGAAGATTCGTGTCAACAAGAAACCGGCGACCAAGGCACGCAAGGGCATCAATCCTTTTACTGGTGAGGAGACAATGTTCAAGGCAAAACCTGCTCGCAAAGTCGTGAAAGTCACACCACTGAAGAACCTGAAAGATATGGTGTAACCGTCCAGGGTTGATGCCTGCCCTTTAGCGGATACACATCGACCCGGACCACGTGCGTCCGGGTTGAACCTCCTCATCAGAGGACACTGAGGATCCCCTCCCAGCTGGCCGCCCGGCAAAACTGCCGGTGTATTGTCCTTGCCGTCGGCGTCATTGACCTGCATACAGCGTAAATTGCGAACCCGGGTTTCCCAGCAAGCTACCCGTATCGTCATGAAATTGACAAGACAGATTGGTGAGTTGGCGTCAATATTGTTAGTTGAAGGCAGCAGCTCGACCACGAGTGCACTCACACGCGTTAAACTGGGCAATTGCCAAATGATCATCGAACCTTGTGCCGGAATCAGGGTCGATTTGTGCACAGCAAGTCAACAATCGTCATTACGCCAGACCCGATTCAGGATCAATTTTCATGAGTGCGACCGCATCTTCGCTGGCAACAGCAGACCGGACCGACCGGCTGCCGCGTCTGACCAATAGCCTGCTGGTTGTTGGCATCGGTATCGCCCTGGCGTTAATAACCCTGAAACTACTGCCCGCATCCGAACCTGCGCCCCTGGCAGCCATCGAGCCGGTCAGCGGTTTGGGTAACAGTGCACCCGCCGCGGACGAACTTGCCCGTGAAATCTCGTCCTTGCATCTGTTTGGAGATGCCTCGCAGAAACCCGTAGAGGTCGTTGTCGAGGAAAAGCAGGAAAAAATCGAGGACACCAGCCTGAATCTGCAACTCGCCGGTGTCTTTGCCTTCGAACCAGCGGAGCTGGCGATAGCCATCATCAGTGCCGGTTCGGCTGAACAGAATGCCTATGGTATCGGGGATAAGATCAGTGGCGAAACTACGCTGGAAGCCGTCTACCCGGACCACGTGGTACTGCGTAACCGCGGCAAGCTGGAAAAGCTGGGCTTGCCGGAGAATTCGCAGCCTATTGCGATGCGCCCCGTTGAAAGAGTCAGCAGTGGTCAGAATCAGTCGCAGAATGAAGACCTCAGCCAACCTCTGGAACTTCCCAGCAACCCACGTGAACTACGCGACACGCTGGCCCGCAATCCCTCGATGCTGGGTCGGGTAGTGGCGGCCGAACCGTACCAGGAAAACGGCAAACTGGTCGGCTATCGCATTACCCCCAAACAGAATCCTGAAATACTCGAAGCACAGGGCATCGTCGCCGGTGATGTCATTACCCGAGTCAATAATATCCAATTGAACAGCCAGAAGCAGGGTATCCGCGCGTTGCGCAATGCGGTGAAGGCGGAGAATCTCGAAGTTATCGTGCTTCGCGACGGCGTGGAAGTACCCGTCTCGATCTCACTGGCCCAATAGTAGCGGTATTATGTGCAAGCGTGGGTACACCGTAACAGGCTACACTCCGCCTACAGCTTCCGCTTTTTCAATGACAATGCTCAATCGTCTCTCGCGACACCTGGTTCCAGCTCTTGCCCTGCGTGCAGCGCTCGGCGCGACTGCAGCCGCCATCACGGTCGCCATCACCCTGACCGCTGTGGTCGTTCCGGTGCACGCCCAGGAAGGCACGTTCACGTTGAATCTCAAGAATGCTGACATCCATTCACTGATTCAGACCGTCTCGAGGCAGTCCGGCCGAAATTTCGTGGTGGACCCGCGAGTCAAGGCGCGAGTCACGGTAATCTCATCCACCCCGTTGAATGCCAATGAGCTCTACGAGACGTTTCTGTCCGTCCTCCAGGTGCATGGCTATGCAGCAGTGCCCAGCGGGGATCTGGTTAAGATCGTGCCGGACGTCAATGCCAAGCAGGGTCCGGTACCGGCCTACTCCGAAGACAACAATACGTCAGATCAGCTGGTCACGCAGGTCATCAGGGTCGAGAACGTACCTGCCGCTCAACTGGTACCCATATTGCGCCCGCTGGTACCTCAGCAGGGTCACCTGGCGGCCTATGCAGCGACCAACACCCTGATCGTGACAGACCGGGCTTCCAATATTGAACGTTTGATCAACATCATCAACGGTGTCGATCGACCCGACAACGACGAGGTGGAGCTGGTGCGGCTGAGCCACGCGTCAGCCAGCGAGATCATTCGCATATTGCAGTCATTGCAGAGTCGAGGCGGGCAGATCGACGGTACGCCGGGTTCGATACGCTTTGCAGCCGATGAGCGCACCAACAGCATTCTACTCAGCGGGGATCCTGCCGCGCGCACACGGATGCGCGGCATCATCGTGAATCTTGACACCCCGGTGGAATCCGGTGGCAATACCCGTGTCATCTACCTGCGTTATGCCAATGCAGCGGATTTACTGGCCATCCTGACCGGCGTGTCGGCCGGCCAGGCAAAAATCGGGACCGGCGGTGATAGTGCCGAAGATGGAGGAGCCAGCACCAGCGGAACAACGGCCGCCCCCCAGGTCGATGCCAGTGGTGCACCCGTACCGCAGGTCCCGACTGCTTCACTGATTCGTCGCTCGACACAGGATAGTGACCGGCCAAATGTCGACATCCAGGCTGATGAGGACACCAATGCGCTGATCATCACGGCCCCGCCTGATGAGATGCGTAGCATCCTTGCCGTTGTTGAACAGCTGGACATACGCCGTGCTCAGGTGCTGGTCGAGGCCATCATTGCCGAACTGTCCACCAATAACAGTGCGCAACTGGGCGTGAATTTCGCCGTCAATGGTGTCGATAGTAATCGTCCGGCTGCCTATACCAATCTTGGCGGCGCCACACAGGCCCTGGTAGGTACGGTTGCCAGCCAGGGTGCCTCGTTGGGCAACGGGCTGTCACTGGCACTGGGTAGATTCGGCACAGGCAATATCGATTTCGGGTTTCTGTTGTCTGCTATCGCATCGGATTCCGATAACAACATCCTGTCGACACCGACGCTGGTCACCATGGACAACCAGGAAGCGGAAATCGTGGTCGGCCAGAATGTGCCATTCGTCACCGGCACGCAGTTGTCTTCATCCAATGACAACCCATTTCAGACGATTGAACGCCAGGACATCGGTATCAGCCTGAAAGTCAAGCCGCAGATCAATGAGGGTGACAACATCAAAATGGAGATCGAGCAGGAAGTGTCGGATGTCAGCTCGACCGCCGTCACCGGTGCCACGGACATCACGACCAACAAGCGTTCCATCAAGACCACGGTGCTGGTCGAAGACGGCCAGACACTGGTGCTCGGTGGCCTGATCGATGACCAGATCAATGATACTCGTGACAAGGTGCCGTTTCTGGGGGATATTCCATTGCTGGGCAGCCTCTTTCGCTATCGCACCAGCAGCAAGAGCAAGCGTAACCTGATGGTATTCCTGCATCCTACGATCCTGCGCGATCCCAGTACGGCAGACTTCTACAGCCGCAGTAAGTACGACGACCTGCGCGCAGCACAGCTTGGCCTGTTCGAGAAAGATGACGACTTGACCGAACGCACCCGACCCGTTCTTCCTGACCTGCACCTTTATTTCGACGGTCAGCGGGTCGATAACCGCAAAGACAATCTCAACACGATACTGCCGACATCCGATGCCGGCGGTACAATCAGTCCAGCGATCGTGTCCGCTGACCTGCCGGCGCGTGCCAGTGCGGATCAGACAGATATCCGATCAGTGGAAGATGGGCTGCTAAACCCTGCCAGGGCAAACTCGCGATAGTCATGACGGCCTCATCAGTGGACTTTATCGATATTGGCGAACCGCCTGACGAACCGTTGATGGACGGCGATCCCGCCATGGACGCGACGCGCAATCTGTCCGGAATGTCGTCGGGAACCGGCGTGGCATCCACGCAGGCAGATCTGCCCTATACCTTTGCCAAGCGACATGGCCTCATCCTGGAAAGAGCCAGGAGCGGTGAGCTGTTGCTGGTACATCGCCCGGGAGTGCAACTGAGCGCACTGTCCGAAGCCCGCCGCAAGGCCGGTGAACCGCTGACACTTGAAGCCGTATCGGCGGACGACTTCGACGCGCGCCTGACCCGCCATTACGAAGGCGATACCAATCAGGGTATCGATATCATGGATGATTTCGGTGACGATCTCGACCTGGCCCAACTGGCCGATGCCCTGCCGGAGCCGGAAGACCTGCTCGAATCCACTGACGACGCACCAGTCATCCGCCTGATCAACGCGATGCTCACCGAGGCTGTCAGGAAGCAGGCGTCCGATATTCACATCGAACCGTTCGAAAAGCGGCTTGCCGTTCGTTACCGGGTCGACGGGGTCATGCAGAAATTGCTCGAACCGCCACGTGCCATAGCTCCGTTGGTCATCTCGCGTCTCAAGGTCATGGCCAAGCTGGATATTGCCGAGCGCAGACTGCCACAGGATGGACGCATCAGTCTGCGAGTTGCCGGACGTCCGGTGGACGTACGTGTCTCCACCCTGCCTTCCGGACATGGTGAACGGGTCGTGCTCAGATTGCTGGACAAACAGGCCGGCAGGCTCGATCTGGAGCAACTGGGAATGCCGCCCGATTCCCTGCATGCGCTGCAGAAAAGTCTGAGTCTGTCACACGGGATCATCCTGGTCACAGGACCCACCGGCTCAGGCAAGACCACCACCCTGTACGCTGCATTGGCCAAGCTCAATACCAGTCGCTATTCAATTCTGACTGTTGAAGATCCCATCGAGTATTACATAGACGGGATTGGCCAGACGCAGGTCAACAACAAGGTGGAACTGGATTTCGCCCGAGGCTTGCGCGCCATACTGCGTCAGGATCCGGACATCGTCATGGTCGGTGAGATTCGCGACATGGAAACGGCTGAAATTGCCGTACAGGCATCATTGACGGGGCACCTGGTGCTATCGACCCTGCATACCAACACGGCTGTCGGGGCCGTCACACGTCTACGTGACATGGGCATCGAACCCTTTCTGCTGTCTTCCAGCCTGGTCGGCCTGGTAGCACAACGACTGGTACGCCTGCTGTGCAAGTCCTGTAAGCGTGCGCATACTCCCACACAGACCGAACTGCAATCGCTGAAGAAATCGGCGGAAGACGTCAAGCATATGTGTGAGTCACACGGCTGCGACCGCTGTGCACACACTGGCTACGCGGGTCGCCAGGGTATCTACGAAGTGGTTCTGGTCGACGAGAACATGCGCACCATGATTCACGACGGCGCTTCGGAGCACGAGATAGAACGTTATGCTCGCACACTCAGCCCCGGCATCACCGAAGATGGCATGCGCCTGGTACTCGAAGGCAAGACCTCACTGGAAGAAGTCCTGCGTGTGACTCGAGAGGGCTGATGGCCGCGTTCGAATACCTGGCGCTGGACGCGCGAGGACGTGAGAAAAAGGGCGTACTGGAAGCCGACACAGCTCGCCTGGCACGCCAGCAACTTCGGCTGCAAAGCCTGACTCCTCTGGAAGTGGCCGAGACCTCGGGCCGTATACGGGGAAAACACGGTGCCACGAAAAGTCAGAAAAATGGTGCCAGAGGCGCATCGACGCCGACGTTTCGGGGTGGCATAAAGACCAATGATCTGGCGCTGCTGACCCGGCAGATCGCCACCCTGAGTGCCGCCGGCACACCGCTCGAGGAATCCCTGTCTGCCGTCAGCCGACAGACCGAGAAGCCGCGCATCAAGTCACTGCTATTGTCGGTGCGTGCCAAAGTCATGGAAGGCCACAGCTTCGCCGCGGCCCTGGCCGACTACCCCAAGGTTTTTCCGGAAATCTACCAGGCCACCGTGTCCGCAGGTGAGCAGTCGGGTCACCTGGATGCCGTGCTGGAACGATTGGCGGACTACACCGAAGAACGACAGGCCGCCAACGCCACCGTCAAGAAAGCGTTGATCTACCCGAGTGTACTGGTCGTTGCTTCCATACTGATCGTCGGCTTCCTGCTGGCCTATGTCGTACCACAGGTGGTCCAGGTCTTCGAGGGCATGGATCAGGAGCTGCCGGCGTTGACCCAGGGAATGCTCGCCACCAGTGCCTTCGTCCGCCAGTGGGGGCTGCTGGTTGCGGGTATCGCGATTGTCGGAATCATTGTGTTCCAGCGTGCCATGCGTGGCGAGGGATTCAAGACACGAGTACACGCATTGCTACTAAAACTGCCCCTGTTCAAACGTCTTATCCGCGGATTCAACACCGCACAGTTTGCCCGCACCCTGAGTATCCTGGCTGCCAGCGGGGTACCTGTCCTGGAGGCGCTGGATATCGGTTCACAGGTCATCACCAACCGTCCCATGCGCAAGGCAGTAAATGCCGCTGCTGCGCAGGTCCGTGAAGGTTCCACCTTGAGCAGCGCGCTGGAGCGTACCGGTTACTTTCCCCCGATGCTGCTGCATCTCATTGCCAGCGGAGAATCCTCCGGACAGCTCGACAGCATGCTGGAGAAGGCCGCGACTCACCAGGAGCGGGAACTCAACTCGCTCATGGCAATTTTTCTGGGCCTTTTCGAACCGGTGGTCATCCTGATCATGGGTGGCGTGGTCCTGACCATCGTACTGGGCATCCTGTTGCCCATCTTCGAGATGAACCAGCTGGTCAATTGACCACAAGGTAGTGTGCCTTGAAATCGACGGCCGGGCCTCAGCGAGACTGTGCGGTACTCTGCGGGAAAGCAGAACCATCTGCTCAGCTCGCACTAACTCCACGGAAAAGGACTATGCGAAGTCGGGTGCAATTCTCCCTTCGCAAACCGATCGAAACGAAACGGCTTCAGTAGATTCTGCTCTTCACCCATTACCTCGTCGGCCACGAGCCGCCCCACACCGAGCATTTTATAGCCATGGTTGCTGTCAGCAATGACACTGACATTTTCTCTGAAATGATCAAACACCGGAAAACTGTCAGCCGTGAAACAACCGATCCCACCGCTCGGATCGCGGTGATACTGCCCTAGCGTGCCCTCGAAACGCTTCTGGCAATGGGCCAGGGCCGACACCCACATGTGGGCGAACCCGGGACCTGACACAAATTCGGGGCTTGACGGACCATACGGATCAATCGCAACATCATCGACGGGTGTCGTTATCCGGTACGGCGATGCGCCACCCTGGATACCGCCAAAGTGCCAGTCCGGCTTGTAGTAGATTCCCCACATACTGTCTGTGATAAGCGAGCCATCCTCATCCGAGTACAGTGGTGCATCCGTATCCACATGAATAACCGGCGGCACCTTGCCATCATTGGTGGAAAGCAATTGCGGATCGATTTTCAATACGCCTTCTTCAAGCTGCCAGAAACGCCACATATCCACATCTTTATGCGTTTCGCCCGCGGCATCCTTGAGTTCAATCTTGCCGGGCAAATCGAGCATACGCCAGAAATCGCGAACCCAGGGACCAGCGCCAATAATCAATCTTTCACAAGTGATTGAACCCTTGTTGGTCTCAACTGCCCTGATAGCGCGGGATCCACTCTCTGCAGTCAGGCCGGTGACCTCTACACCGGTAAGGATTTGTACACCAAGATCTTCGACCTTTTTCGCCAGACCGTACATTGACCTGGTATTGTTTGCATAGCCACCGCGCTTCTCATGCAATACAGAAGTTATACCTTTCGCCTGCCAGTCAGAGAACATTTCCCGCATATAGCTGGTGCATTGCTTTTCACCCTCTATAAAAGAACTTGCATAGCCGATAGCCTGCTGTTCCTTGTAGATTTGTGCAACGTCTGCATGCATGGGTTCACAGGAAATCTGCATATACCCTACAGAGTGATAACTGAATGCAACGGGATCGCTCTCCCAGACACTGACAGAATGCGCCATCAGGTTACGCATCGCTGGTTGAAAATAATTATTACGCACGACTCCGCAGGCGATACCGGTAGCACCTGCGGCAATGCCGGACTTATCGAGTACTACAACACGCCCATTTACGACACTACCAGCTTCGTGTAAGCGTTCTGCCAGCCGCCAGGCTGTCGACAAGCCGTGAATGCCGGCGCCGATGATGACGTAATCTGCGTGTGTAGGAATTGCCATGTCGACCTACCCTGATAAAGAACGCGATGCCTGACAATGACCTGAAACATGGCCTTTGGATAATCCTCAGAATATGTCTACCGATACCATAATGCAATCTCCACTGGGCCGAACCTCAGCACACTGGCGGTTACATTTGCACATTGACACACATAGGACATTTTTCCCGGAACGCGATCAATGGTTGAATAGCCGTGCGTACTGTACGAGCAGGAATAGCAGGGATGTCAACAACCATCCGGTACTGCAGGAATCTGGCCGTCATGCTTTCCGGGCATCCTGAATGGTATGTCTTTTTTTAGAAAGAATACAGCCAAATTACGACACATCTGACCATCTCCATCTGTCACCATCCCACTAACTTTTAAAAGGTTTGTCCGTATGCGCTATTCCGTGTGGCAAGTTCTGAAGCAGGGACTGACGGGTCATGCTGGCTGGCAACCAGCCTTCCGCAATCCCGACCCCAAACCTGCCTACGATATCGTGATCATCGGTGGCGGCGGTCATGGCCTGGCAACCGCCTGGTACCTTGCAAGCGTACACGGCATCACGAACGTCGCCGTGCTCGAAAAAGGCTGGCTGGGCTCGGGCAACATCGGTCGTAACACCACCATCATCCGTTCCAACTATCTGCTGCCGGACAATGAGCCATTCTATGAATTGTCCTTGA
>JABDKN010000170.1 GCA_013002205.1 Granulosicoccus sp. | reverse complement strand
TCTGTGTACTCAGTTTCGGTCCAAACAGAAGACCAATTGCGAGTAAACGGCGAGAGCTCGATCACTGTTTGCATAGTAACAACTATACGCCAATGACGTATAGT
Organism: Granulosicoccus sp.; assembly: GCA_013002205.1. GTDB lineage: Bacteria > Pseudomonadota > Gammaproteobacteria > Granulosicoccales > Granulosicoccaceae > Granulosicoccus. The sequence continues at coordinate 4,871 of JABDKN010000170.1, read as the reverse complement.
TGTCAACTTACAACAGGAGCTATAAGAAGGGCTGATTAGATAGCGAATGTATGTCGGGTATTGAAGATTTGTCACAGGGTCGATCCCTCGTCTGACTAGCGCCTCGGCGTTCTCGTGCTCGCGCCGAGCCTGGGCAAGAGATACTGCAGGGAATGTCCCCACTCAACCGTACTCGAACAGTCGAAAAGCCGCTTATATGGTGGTAAGTTCATGACCCACAACGAAAAACGGCCCGGGTCGCGAACTGAGGCGAACCGGGCCGTATACGGTGTTGGTGGAGCTGGGGGGAGTCGAACCCCCGTCCGAAAGCACTCTGCCGTTGGTACTACATGCTTAGTTCCGTCATTGGCTTTAGCCACTACTGTGCAGGACGGGCACCATACAGAGCAGCGAGCCCATTATTGGTTTAGCGATCCAGTGTAAGGGCGACCCTTCACGCGATCCTGTGTCTGTTGCCCCCGCCCAGACCCACAGGCAGATCCGGAACGGGGCAGTACGCAAAACTAAACCCTAGGGTCTAATTATGCGGCCATTGCGTAGTTGTCGTCGTTGGCAACTATAGGTTTTTCAGCTGGATTTACGAGGTAATCTGAATCCTCGGCATGCACCTCAGGGTTCGCCACTTCCGTCGAAACCATGTCAGCCCCGTTGGTAGTAACTTCCTGCCACACGAGTATGAGGCCAAGGCGGGTATATTTCAATGGCAGAGCCGGAGAATCAGGAGGGTGGACAACCTGGATCTCGGCCGTTACTGCCAGGGCGGCTACCTGGAAGGCCGACCAGGGCGGCCTAAATTTTCGCGCACCTGTGTGTTCTGTCACAGCCCGTCACATCCAGTATCATTGGCGCCGTCCGGGTCGGGTGTCCGGCAAGCGGTACGTGGTGGGACTCGCAGCGTGCCGTTTTTTCCAGGAATCCGACCAACCATCAGGTTACCGTGCGAGAAACAACATGCTCTGTCTTTCCGGCGCCAACGCCCTGTCGAGCTTTCGGCGGGAGCGATTGCTCGCGCAATTGCATTCCGTTGACGACTTGTTTCAGGGCCTGACAGCCCGCTACATCTATTTCGTCCAGCTCGACCCTGAGATGAATTCCCGGCAGGTATTCCCCGCAGAGCAGCTATCTCGACTCGCCGGCCTGCTGCACTCTGATGAACGATGCCAGGACCTCGGTGTCGGCTGGCTGATCAGCGTCGTACCGCGCCTCGGTACGCGTTCCGCCTGGTCCTCCAAGGCCAGCGACATCGTCAGGCGCTGCGGCATGAGCGCCGTCAAGCGCGTGGAAAGAGGGGTGCAATATCATTTCGCAGGTCTCGAGAGTAACGCTCTGTCTGAACAGGGCCGGCGAGAGGTCACGCGCCTGTTGCATGACCGCATGACTGAATCCGTCATCGACCTGCCGGAGCAGCAGGAGTTGCTGTTTGCCACCTCCTCGCCTGCACCGCTGGTCAGCATCCCGGTGCTCGAGCAGGGGCGTGCGGCACTGGAAGTGCATAACGCGAAGCAGGGCCTCGCCTTGTCGCCCGACGAACTGGACTACCTGGAAGCCAGTTTTTCCCGCCTGCAGAGAAATCCCAGCGATGCTGAGCTGATGATGTTTGCCCAGGCCAATTCTGAACATTGCAGGCACAAGATATTCAATGCCAGCTGGACGCTCGATGGTCAGCCACAGTCGCAGTCCCTGTTCGGCATGATTCGTAACACCTACCGCGCATCACCCGACGGTGTCCTGTCTGCCTACCACGACAATGCGGCAGTGATTCAGGGCAGTACTGCACATCGCTGGATGGCAGGCCCGGAGGGTGTCTATGAAGCCAGTGAGGAACCGGTACATATCCAGATAAAGGTGGAGACGCACAATCACCCGACGGCGATTTCCCCATTCCCGGGTGCAGCGACGGGCTCCGGTGGAGAAATTCGGGACGAAGGTGCTGTGGGTAACGGTGCCAAGCCAAAGGCGGGTCTGTGCGGTTTCACCGTCTCCAACCTCAACATCCCGGACTGGACACAACCCTGGGAGCGCGTCAGCCACAAGCCGGAGCGGCTGGCCAGTGCCTTCGAGATCATGCAGGCAGGGCCGATTGGTGCGGCGGCATTCAACAATGAATTCGGCCGTCCAAACCTTACCGGTTTCTTTCGAACCTATTGCCAGTCGGTAGTGGACACAGCCCCGGTCGGGGAGGCAGCAGTGGAACAGATTCGTGGATATCACAAGCCGATCATGATTGCCGGTGGCCTGGGTAATATCCGTACTGGCAATATCGAAAAGCAGGCTGTGCCCGCTGGTGCGGTCATTGTCGTGCTCGGTGGCCCTTCCATGCTGATCGGTCTGGGCGGTGGTGCGGCCTCTTCGGTGACCAGTGGAGAGGGTGACAGCGAGCTTGACTTCGCCTCGGTTCAACGCGGCAATCCGGAAATGCAGCGACGATGCCAGGAAGTGATCGACCGATGCGTGGCGCTCGCCGATGACAGTCCGGTGTTGTCCATTCACGACGTTGGCGCAGGGGGCCTGTCCAATGCCTTGCCCGAGCTGGTCAACGATGCACACCGCGGCGGTAGCTTCGAGCTGCGCTCGGTGCTCAATGATGAGCCAGGCATGTCACCGATGGCCATCTGGAGCAACGAGTCTCAGGAGCGTTATGTACTGGCCATCCTGCGCGATCGCCTGCCGTTGTTCGAATCGCTCTGCCAGCGTGAGCGTTGCCTGTACGCAGTGGTAGGGGAAGCGACGGAAGAGCGCACTCTGCGTGTATCCGATTCCGAGTTTGGTAACTTTCCAGTCGACATGCCGCTGGATGTGCTGCTGGGCAAACCGCCGAAGCTGAAGATCGAGGCTCATCACAGAAACAGCGCGTCGGATACTCTCGAGACTGCCAGCATGACCCTCGACGATGTCGTGCAGCGGGTACTGCAATTGCCGTCAGTGGCTGCCAAGAACTTCCTGATCACCATTGGTGATCGCAGTATCACGGGTCAGGTGGTTCGGGACCAGCTGGTCGGACCATGGCAGATGCCAGTGGCCGATGTTGCGGTGACGGTGGCTGATTACAAAGGCTACGCCGGCGAGGCCATGGCCATGGGTGAACGTTCGCCGATTGCCGTGCTGGACGCCGCCGCCTCCGCCCGCATGTCGGTCGCCGAAGCCCTGACCAACATCGCCGCGGCAGATATCGGCCCGATCGGCAACGTGAAGCTGTCGGCCAACTGGATGGCTGCCAGTGGTCATCCCGGTGAAGATGCAGCCTTGTTCGATGCAGTGCAGGCAGTGGGTCTGGAACTGGCACCGGAGCTGGGTATCGCTATCCCGGTGGGCAAGGATTCCCTGTCCATGAAGACTGTCTGGCGTGATGATCAGGGTGATCACAGTGTCACCGCGCCACTGTCATTGATCGTCACCGCCTTCGCCCCCGTTCGGGACGTGCGCAGGACGCTCACACCGGAAGTGGTGCGCGATGGTGGCGACACCGAACTGCTGTTCATCGATCTGGGCTGTGGCCGCAATCGCCTGGGCGGATCGGCACTGGCGCAGGTGTATGGCAGGGTCGGCGACCAGGCGCCGGATGTCGATGATCCCGCTCAGGTCAAGGGACTGTTCAGCGCGCTGCAGATGCTCAATGAGCAAGGACAGATTCTGGCCTGGCACGATCGTTCCGACGGCGGCCTGTTCGTTACCCTGGCAGAGATGGCCTTTGCCGGGAACTGTGGCATCCGGGTGAACTTGCGGGCTCTGCCCAGCGATGCGATTGCCACGTTGTTCAATGAAGAGCTCGGTGGTGTGCTACAGGTGCGCAGCAGCCAGTACGCACAGGTAATGGCAGTGTTTGAATCACATGGACTGGGCGATGCAGTGCATCTACTGGGCGCGCCGTCTGCATCCCCCGAGCTGGAAATCTGGCACGGAGAGCGTCTGCTGTGGCAGCACAGCGTTGCCGCCTTACGCACCCAGTGGTGGCAGACCAGCTATCACATGCAGCGCCTGCGGGATAATCCGGCATCAGCCGATCAGGAACTATTGCACATCAGCCGTTCAGATGATCCCGGTCTGTCACCTCACTTGAGTTTTGATCCCGCCGACTCACTCATCGACGCAGCGCCGCAACTGTTGCTGAGCCGGCCTGCCGTCGCCATCCTGCGTGAGCAGGGTGTGAACGGACACTTTGAAATGGCAGCGGCATTCGACCGTGCCGGATTCAAGGCGGTGGATGTACACATGAGTGACCTGTTCGAAGGTCGGCACGATCTGTCGGCTTTCAAGGGCATGATTGCCTGTGGTGGCTTCTCCTTCGGAGATGTGCTGGGGGCAGGTGGTGGCTGGGCCAGTTCGGTACTGTACAGCGAGCAACTGTCAGCGATGTTCGCCACATTTTTCGCCCGCAAGGATGCATTCGCACTCGGTGTCTGCAATGGTTGCCAGATGCTCTCCCGGCTGAAAAACCTGATCCCCGGAGCCGACGATTGGCCACGCTTCGAGCGCAATGAGTCGGAGCAGTTCGAAGCGCGGGTGGCCACCGTCGAAATCTACGAATCCCCGTCGCTGTTGCTGACCGACATGGTGGGCTCGCGCCTGCCGGTCGCGCTGGCGCATGGGGAAGGGCGTGTGGTATTCGACAACGCGGAGCAGGCGAAATCGGCCCCGGTGTGCCTGGGGTTCGTGGACAATCACGGCGCCATGACCGAGGCCTATCCGATGAATCCCAACGGATCTCCGTTTGGTATCACCGGTCTGTGCAATGACGATGGGCGCATCAGTATCATGATGCCACACCCGGAGCGTGTCTTCCGCAGCGTGACCAACTCCTGGGCGCCACGCAGCTGGGGCGAGAACGGACCATGGCTGCGAATGTTCGAAAATGCACGTATCTGGGTAGGCTA
>JABDKN010000156.1 GCA_013002205.1 Granulosicoccus sp. | reverse complement strand
GTCCCATGGAGTCCGTTAGCTGTCCGGAGCAGGTTCGGCAAATCGTCGTGGGCATCAGCACGCTTGGCATTCAAGCAGGTTCGGTTGCGTTCAGCACGAGTGCAGATGGTGTGCCGCTGAATCTGTTGGTCCAGGCGATAGTCCAGGAACTGTCGTGGCCGATCATGAAAAGCCGTTTGCGATTGAGCGTGCCGGATGACACCATACTGACTGGCAGGCTGTACGAGGTGAAGAAAGCGGATAGTGCAGGCCGGTTCTGCGTAGCTCTGATGAGGCTCATACCACCTGTCATCCGCTGGCAGCTGGAGCGGGGGATCATCCGCAAGCCCCGCCAGATACGTGCGTTTGCAAGGCTTCTGAAAGAGATGCATCCACTGACATTGCTGGTTTCCATGGGTACTGCCTCCACGGGCGAACGAGCGGCCATACTGCGGACTGCATTGACAGGTGCATCCATGGTGATGGTGCGAGAACTCATCGATCACCCTGATTCAGCAAACGTGCGAGGGGAAGGAGACGCATGATGGATCAGTATTCAGGCGCAGGCAGACGTCCGCAGGTCTCGGTGGTCATTGCATTTCTCAATGCCGAGGCGTTCATCGAGGAGACGCTGCAGAGCGTTGTCAAGCAGACACTGGACGATTGGGAATTGATTCTGGTTGATGATGGTTCGACTGACCGTAGTGCGCGTCTCGTCAAAGCGATAATGACCGATCATCCGGACCGGATGTACTACCTGACTCATGAAAACCTGGTCAATAAAGGTGTGTGTGCGTCACGCAACCTGGCCGTCAGGCATGCCAGTGGGCAGTACATCGCCTTTCTCGATGCCGATGATGTGTGGCAGCCTGACAAGCTTGCAGCACAGACGGCCATACTGCACGCCCACCCCGATGTCGGGCTGGTTGTGGGTGCCCCCCGTTACTGGAGTAGCTGGGCAGGAACAACTCAGGCCGGATCGAAAGATGTCATACCGAGACTGGGTCTGGAGGCAAACTCGGTTCATCGTAAGCCTGCACTTCTGCTTCGATGTCATCCGCTGGGTCGAGCAAGCGCGCCCTGTCCTTCGGATATCATGCTGCGGCGTGAAGTGGTGGACCAGGTTGGCGGGTTTGAGGAGGCATTTACCGGCAATTACCAGATGTACGAGGACCAGGCATTTCTGTCCAAGCTGTACCTGGCAACGGATGTGTACGTGTCAGATTCAACCTGGACGAATTATCGACTGCACGCGCAGTCCTGCTGTCACCGCGTCACCAGTTCCGGTGCGGAAGCTGTGGTGCGCAAGTTCTATTTTGACTGGTTACGCAGCTACCTGGATGAGCAGGGAGTACACGACGAGCGGATAAATCGTGCATTTGAGAAAGCCTGCCGACAACGTGAGTCCATGTTTGGCAGCCAGTGGCTGGACAAGGTGCGGATAGCGCTCAACCAGGTTCTGAAGCGCTGGTCGTAAGCACGCTGTTCTTCCGGGCGTCTGCCAGTTGACGCGCATCAGGGTAACTGAAGAGCCCGCCGATGCAACTCTTCCAGATGCACAGCAGGACGGGAACCGGCAGCGGGTCTGCGCCTGCGGATCTTCGTAACAGACGAACCCCCGGTTTGACCAGTCGCCATGAAATGAACAGGGCAATGGGCAGGCGATCGGTCAGTGAAGACATTTTCCAGGCTTTGGCCAGCATCGCCATGCTTGCCTTGTTGTGCCCGACTATCTGCTCCACTGCTCCGGCGAGGGTGTGTCGATGCTCGTGCAGGACCAGCGCATCCGGTTCGTAGCTGACCTGATGTCCCGCTTCCAGCATGCGCCAGATCATGTCCGTGTCGCCGCCACCGGGCATGGTTGCACCCATGTCCAGCGCTTCGTCGAATCCACCCAGTTGCAGTGCGGCAAGTCGCCTGACGGCAAGATTGCACCCGACACCGAGGCCGAATGCCCAGGCGATCAATGGCCGTTTGCCTGGCAAGCATCGCGCACGATCTTGCCCTGGCAAGGTGATCCTGGCAGAACCCTTGTCAAAACCCCCATTGGCCTCGAACAGTCGCTGGCCATCAGTGGCCTGTGTCAGTGCTTTAACTTTGCCGGTACACAGGGCATTGTTTGCATCACGGTTGAAGGCCATGTGCAACGCAGCGACCCAGCCGGCATCGGCTACGGCATCATCATCGATGAAGGCCACGACGTCGGTAGTTGCTTCCTGCAGCGCTCGGTTTCTGGCAAAGTCCAGGCCGGCAACCGGTTCGCAGACGTAGCGAAGGATTTGATCCTCTCGGGCAGCGAGCAGCTGCTGCGTATCGTTGGATGAGGGTGCATTGTCGACGACGAGTACCTGGTGCGGTCTACGGGTCTGCGCCTCCAGTGAGTGCAGCAGTCGTTCGAGCTGCACCGTCCTGTTACGCGTGCACACCGCTACGCAGATGCTGATTTCACTCACCGTCTCATCGCCAGTGGGGCCCCTTGCGCGGGGAATTCGATTGACTGTGCACGCGATGGCGCAGCCAGCGAACCGCGCCTACGGTCATGCCGGCAACATAGCTTACGCGGGATATGAGAATCAATGGCAACATCGCCAGAGGTTCAAGCTTGCCGGCACGCATCCAGCAAATGATGATCAGGCCTGTATGGGCAATGATCAGCAGGGGAGCGGCCGGAATCAGCAGCCAGGGATACCGGTAAAGCCAGGCCATGCGGGCTGCGCCTGATAGCGATTTTGCCTCGATTGCCGTGTAGCCCCAACGGTAGTTGCGTTTCAGCAGGTTGAGGAATCCCGGGCGGTTATGATGATAGGCCAGCGCGCACGGTTCGAAGTGGATCTGGTGGCCCGCCTTTCTCAGTTCAGCCTGCCAGAAGCGCTCCTCATTGGTGTAGTCAAAGGGTGGCTCTGTGGTGAAGCGGACGGAATCCTTGAATGGCTGCCTGCGCACACTCAGATTCGGTGGTGGGTGATGAGGAACGATCCCGGCTGCGCTGCCGGGGTGGATCAGGTACCAGCCGCAGTAGAAATCGCAGCGAGCGATGAGTTCGAGCCCATCAGGCAAGGCCAGCGAGCCACCGACTATCGTCGCTCCCCTGGCATGCGCCGACAGGATACATTGCAGCCAGTTGTCACCGACGACACAATCGGAGTCCAGGAATACGATGGGATCACCTGTCGACTGCACGGCACCCAGATTCCTGGCTGCTGCCGGATTGCCGGTTGCGCCCGGTGCCGATGAGGTTATGACCTTCGCACCGCTTGCCTCGGCGATGGCCGCGGTCTGGTCAGTCGAACCGTCGTCCACCACCAGTACTTCCAGATGCTCGATGGCGGTGGACTGTTGCAGAACGGCCTGCACGACCTGCGCGATCATGTGCTGTTCATTGCGCGCAGGAATGATCACACTGACGGTGTCGAATGCGGGCGGGCTGTCACCGGGGATCGCCGGTGCACCGGAATGCCTGCGTGATTGCCGTCCAGATCCTCGCGCACGGCGAATCATGTAGTTCAGTCGGGTGGCGAAAGCTCTATCGCTGTTGTGCACCGTCACATAGTCATGGGCCGCCACGGCAAAATCAGTACGCAGGTCCTCCTGCTGCAGCAATGTGACGACTCCCCGGGCAATCGATGACGGCGACAGATCGACAAGCAGACCTCTGTTCTCCTCCAGCAGGGCACGGTGTGCCGCGATGTCAGTGGCAACAATGGCCTTTTTCGCGGCCATATAGGTGAACAGTTTCAGTGGCAGGTTATTTCCGTACAACCTTGGTGAAACCAGCACGTCTGCCATGGCCAGGTAATCAAAGACCTGTTCTCTGGATTGCCGGTCGACGATGATCAGGTGACCCTGGCGTACAAGCTCTGTGACGTCGCTGACCGGTTCCAGCCGGTCTTGCTGAGTTTTACCGACCAGTACCACTTTCACATCGGGCATCGAGCAGATCATCTCGGGAATAGCCTTCACCAGAAGGGTCAGTCCCTGGTAGTGCTCGAAGTTGCCGGCGTACAGCACCACTGGGTGGTCATTGTCGATACCCAGGCTGCTGCGCAGTGCCTGCAGCGTTTCGATGGGTGGTGGAACCTGCAATTGCTCGGCTACATAACGCCACTCGCTTGCTCGCGTGCCGGGTGCTACGCGCCGGATGTACTCGAGCAATCCGGCACTGCAGGCAACCAGGTGGGCCTTGTGCAGCATATATCGCTCGAGCGCCTTGAGTAGCTGCTGTGGGGAGTCTCTGCCAAAGACGGGGTGGCTCTCCAGTTGTTCCGGCAGGCTGGACTGCATGTCGTAAATGACCGGTATGTCGTGAAACCGGGCAAGCATCAACGCTGGCAATGCCATTTCCTCGACCGCATGAATCAGGTCATACCGTTTGCTGCGCAGGCGGCGGACCAGGGCAACGCACAGGGACAGGTCAAGAGCCACTTTCTTAAGTGAGAATCCGATATTGACGCTCTGGATACCCAGTGGATTGGCGCAGCGTATAATTTGCGTATTCTCCCAGTGCAGGTCCCGGCCTATCGGGAAGGTCAGAACGTCGGTCCGGTGCCCCAGAGATGCCAGGGCGGAAACTACCTGACCGACCGCAATAGGCGTACCTCTGTCATCGTGGAAAGGCTGGGGGGCAATGATGAGAATGCGCAGGGATGATTCTCCATCGCTATCTGTAGAATCCTGCCTCACCGGGGTGGAGTCGAAAGTGGTTGCTGCACCATGCTTATGCTCATCCAGGCAGAAAAAATGTCAGTCAGGACGGTCACGAAATACACGCTACGGTGGTGGCAAGGTCCTTGTCGAGGGCTGAATAGTGCTCGCTTGAGCGTGCATTGCCGTGGGTATTAGCGTACTAGAGATGATGTGTTGACGTTGTGTTATTTGACAGCACAAGGGGTTTAATAGTGTGAGCAGATTCTCAAATAAAACCCGATGATGGTGGACCGCCGTGATTATCAGCCTGATCGCATTTTGCATCAGCAATTTGCCTGCACCGGCCAGAGACTGTCAGGTCGCTGAAACTGACACAGGATTCCAGGCTGAACTACCCTTCTCCCAATTATCGATAACCCGACTGACTGGCTGGAATGAAACCCGATACTGAATCTCACACTCCCTGGCGCTTGCGCCTCGGACGCTGGATAGCGAAGCCGGGAGTGGAACAGGCGTTGATAGGCCTGATACTGGTCAACGCCGTGATCCTCGGTCTGGAAACCTTCCCGACACTGATGAAGAGCCACGGCAGATTGTTGAAAGGACTCGACGCCGCCATTCTGGGCGTATTCATCGTGGAGCTGACACTGCGCATCACCGCTCATGGATGGCGTTTTTTTCGTGATCCCTGGAGCCTGTTCGATTTCACCGTGATTGCCATCGCGCTGGTTCCTGCCAGCGGCCCATTGGCCGTACTGCGAACCCTGCGGGTGCTCAGGGTGCTCAGGATACTCACGCTGATGCCTTCGATGCGCAGGGTGGTCACTGGTCTGATCAGTGCGATCCCTGGCCTGAGCTCGGTGTTGATGCTGATGGGGCTGATTTTCTATGTGTCTGCGGTGGTAGCCACCGGTCTGTTCGGCGATCAGTTTCCGCAGTGGTTCGGGCATCTGGGAGAAACGGCTTACACGCTGTTTCAGGTCATGACCCTGGAAAGCTGGTCGATGGGTATTGCCCGGCCCGTCCTCGAGGCGTATCCATTCGCCTGGGTATTTTTCGTCATCTTCATCCTGGTGACGACTTTTACCATGCTGAACCTGTTCATTGCCGTGATCGTCAATGCCAACCAGGCCGAGCATGATCTGGATACTGCCCAGCACATCGAATCTGAACACAGGAAGACACGCGACGAAATACGGGCACTCGCGGTCGAAATCGACACGCTCAAGACGCTGTTGAACAGCCGACAGTCGTGAAACGTCGGCCGGGTGAGCCGATCCGCCAAAGCCCATGTTCAAATTGTGCAGGGGACGGTTTCGCTGAAGGCCTGAAACATTCGCTCATAGCGTAAACTGCGGGTATCAGGTCACCCCTGCCTGGAAGCACGTCGCGTCTGCCGATGATCACCCGGTGAGCCGCTCACTAAACAGACAACCGTAGGAGCTTTCGCTCATGCTTTTTTCCGGTACAGCCTTCAAGCTGCTGCGTGACAATGACATTCTCGACCTGTGTTTCGACAGCAGTGACAGGCCGGTCAATGTCTTCAATCGCGAGGCATTGAGTGAGTTCGGCAAGGTGCTGGACGTCATCGAACAACAGTCCGATGTCGCCGGACTGGTGCTGCGCAGCAGCAAGGGCGTGTTCATTGCCGGCGCCGACATTACCGAGTTCCTTGGCTACTTCGCAGCGCCGGACGAGGTACTGGCCACCATGCTCGTGGACGTGAACGCCATGTTCAATCGATTCGAGGAGCTGCCGTTTCCCACGGTCGCGGCCATCAACGGCGAGGCCCAGGGAGGCGGCTTCGAGATCTGCCTGGCCTGTGACTTTCGCGTGGCAGCACCGACTGCCCGCATGGGCTTGCCGGAGGTGAAACTGGGTATCATGCCGGGCTGGGGAGGCTCGGTCCGGCTGCCAAGACTGATCGGTGTGGACAACGCTGTGGAGTGGATGTGCAGCGGTGCCTCCAAGCGCGCAGAGGCTGCCCTGAAAGACGGTGCCATCGATGCCGTGGTGCACGATGGCCATGTACGACAGGCGGCAATCGGCATCGTGGAACAAGTGCGATCAGGCAAGTTGTCGACAGAAGAGCGGCGAGCTGTCAAGTCGTCGCCGTTGCCCCTGTCGGAGCTCGAGCTTACCATGGCGATCGAATCTGCCAGGGGCGTGGTCGGTGCCAAGGCCGGACCGCATTATCCGGCACCCATGACGATCATCGATACCGTCGCCGCGCACGCGACCCTGGGGCGCGATGCTGCCTTGCCGCTGGAGAGCGCCGCGTTCGTCAGGCTTGCCAAGACAGACGTTGCAGAAAGCCTGGTGGGTATCTTCCTCAACGACCAGGCACTCAAGCGACTGGCGCGGAAACAGGGCAGCGAGGCCTTGCCGGTGAAGCGTTCAGCGGTACTCGGAGCAGGCATCATGGGCGGTGGTGTGGCCTACCAGTCAGCCTCCAACGGCGTGCCCATCATCATGAAGGATATTCGCGATGAGGCATTGAGTGCCGGTCTCGACGAAGCGGGCAAGCTGCTGAAGAAACAGATCTCGCGCGGCAAACTGAAACCCGAAGGTATGGCCGATGTCCTCAATGCCATACAGCCGGCCTTGAGTTACGGGGAATTCGGGTCAGTGGACCTGGTCGTGGAAGCCGTGGTCGAAAATCCCGGGATCAAGATGGCGGTGCTGGCAGAAGTAGAAGCACAGGTCGGGCAGGACACCATCATCACCACGAATACCTCCACCATCTCGGTGGATCTGCTGTCCAGTGCATTGCAGCGCCCGCAAAACTTTTGCGGTATGCACTTTTTCAACCCGGTTCATCGCATGCCACTGGTTGAAGTGATTCGCGCAAAGAGTTCATCGGAAAAGGCAATAGCCACTACTGTCGCGTATGCACAGGCCATGCGCAAGACGCCGATCGTGGTAAACGATTGCCCGGGCTTTCTGGTCAATCGCATCCTGTTTGCCTACTTTGGCGGATTCACCAGGCTGGTGGCAGATGGTGCTGACTTCGTTGCGATCGATAAAGCGCTGGAGCGCTTCGGGTGGCCCATGGGGCCGGCCTACCTGCTGGATGTCGTCGGCCTGGACACGGGCAAGCATGCCGCCGGGGTGATGGCAGAAGGTTTCCCTGATCGCATGGGCAGTGATGGCAAGACGATCATCGATGCCCTTTACGAGGCTGAACGCCTTGGCCAGAAGAATGGCAAAGGCTTCTACCGTTATGAAACCGACAGCAAGGGCAGAGCACAGAAGCTGCCCGATCCGGCGGTCGCCTCAGTCATTGGCAGTGTCCAGTCGGCGCCTGTCGACATGCCCGCGGACGACATGGTGGATCGCCTGATGATCCCGATGTGCATCGAGGCTGCACGATGCCTTGAAGACCATATCGTCGATAACGCCTACGAAGTGGACATGGGCCTCGTCTACGGCGTGGGCTTTCCGCCCTTTCGTGGCGGGGCGCTGCATCATGTGGACAAGATGGGACTGGCGGATTTTTGCGCCAGGGCCGATCAGTTTGCCGATCTGGGGCCTCTGTACCACCCGACCGAGACCATGCGCGACATGGCCGGCAGTGGCGGAACTTACTACACCAAGAGCAGCGCGGCTACGGGGGATTCGGCATGAGCATTCAGGCACGGGACGTGGTGATAGTCGATGGCCTCCGTTCGCCCATGGCCCGTTCGAAGGGCGGTGGATTCGCCCATGTCCGGGCGGAAAACCTGTCGGCTGCTCTGGTTGATGCACTGTTCAGGCGCAATCCGGCGGTAGCGCGTGGTGAGGTGGAGGACATCATCTGGGGCTGCGTCAACCAGACGCTGGAGCAGGGCTTCAATGTGGCACGCAGCATCGGCCTGCTGGCGGGCTTGCCGAAACAGGTAGCAGCGCAGACCGTCAGCCGTCTGTGTGGCTCCTCGATGAGCGCGTTGCACACCGCGGCCCAGGGGATCATGACCGGTTATGGAGATGTATTCGTGGTGGGTGGCGTCGAGCACATGCAGCATGTACCCATGCTGCATGGACTTGATATCAATCCCTCCCTCAGTCGGGTGGCCGCCAGGGCATCGATGATGATGGGTGTCACGGCCGAGATGCTCGGGCAGATGCATGGGGTAAGCCGGGAAGAACAGGACAGGTTTGCCCTGCGTTCGCACCAGCGCGCGCATGCCGCCTCCGTGGAAGGTCGGTTCGACAACGAAATCGTTCCCATCGAGGGACATGATGAAAACGGCGTGCTGAAACTGATCGACAGGGACGAAGTCATCCGCGAGGATGCCACGCTCGAGGCATTGGAATCGCTACGCCCGGCATTCATTCCGAAAACCGGAACCGTTACCGCCGGGAGTTCCTCGGCCATTGCCGATGGTGCTTCAGCCATGCTGGTGATGTCCGGCGAGAAGGCCGTCAGTCTGGGTCTGCAGCCGATGGCGCGACTCCGCAGCATGGCTGTCAGTGGCTGTGATCCTGCCATCATGGGCTATGGGCCCGTGCCCGCCAGTCGAAAAGCCCTGAAGCGCGCCGGCATGTCCATCGAGGACATCGACTATGTCGAGCTCAACGAGGCGTTTGCCGCGCAGTCTCTGCCGGTCATGAAGGATCTGGGCCTGATCGATGAGATGGACCGCAAGGTCAACCTCAACGGCGGGGCCATTGCACTGGGTCATCCACTCGGCTGCTCGGGTACGCGAATCTCGACGACGCTGTTGAACGTGATGCAGCAGAACGATGGCGAACTGGGTCTGGCCACCATGTGCATTGGCATGGGGCAGGGCATTGCAACGATTTTCGAGCGCCTCAGGTAGGCCTTACGGGACCAGTTCTGTGCGGCCCGGTGCCGTTTAGGGTAACCAGCTGACGTCCACGACCCGCCACTGCGGACCGCCTTCCGGCACGTCGGCGTGATGCGTCAGGCGGGTCAGCGAGACGTTGCCGATGTCGAAGCTCACGCTGTTGCGCAGCGGCAGGTCCAGGGCAATCTGCAGGGCAGCGAGGATGGTTCCCCGGTGGGCGACGCAGACCAGATCCCGGCCGCAATGTTCGACGATCATCCGGTTGATGAAGGACTCGACACGGCGTCGCAGCATGGAAAAGCTTTCTCCATTGGGTGCCTGCTGTTCCGGTGACAAAGGCCAGAAACCCAGGTAGGCATCTTCGCGCTGTGCGAAGAGTTCCTCATGAGTCATGCCATTGAAGTCGCCAAAATCCTGCTCGACGATATCGGCATCCTGTACCAGCGTGCCGGCTTCGGCGCCGGCGGCCAGCAGTGCCTCGGCGGTTTGCTGCGTGCGTTTCAATGGACTGGTTATCCACAGCGCATCCGCTGGCAGTCGGGCCGCAATTCCCTGAAACAGAGCTGAGTCACCGGTGTCGCAGTCGACATCCAGGCTGCCATACATGCGATGCGCCACCTCCGGTACCCGGGCATGCCGGACCCACCAGAACCGTGTGGCATGTGTTGCCTGGGGGAGCTGATCGCGCAGATTCTGATTCATGAAATAGGCGTTGGCCGCAGGCAGATGCCGGTAAGTCGACTTGCTACGAGTTGCAGATGCTGTGAAAGAGGATTCTACCCCGATGCCGGCGTAGTTGCGTGGCGCTCATTGACTCACTGACGCACTGACTCACTGACACACTGAGCGTACACCTGCTAACGTATCTGCAGGTCGGTAAACCTCCGGTGAGTATGTGTGTGAATGAGCCAGGGCATGGGCCGGTTTCCGGCAAGGGCGTACAGACAGGGGAAGCGGCGCATGAGTTGCAGACCAGCCAGTCGCCCACGGCGCTGGATCGGCGGATCGAGGATGCGCAGGAGCAGCTGGTAGAACTGACGCAGCAACTGATCAGATTGCCAACGGTCAACCCCCCGGGCGATGGCTATGCCGCCATCTGTGATCTGCTGGAGCACTATCTGGACGGATACGGATTTTCCGTGCAACGCGTGCGCGCCAGGGCGGCTCTGGGTGACAGCGACAGATACCCTCGGTGGAACCTGATTGCGCGCCACGAAGGACGGCGCTCGGGCGAGTGTGTGCATTTCAACTCACATACTGATGTCGTGGAGGCCGGGGAAGGCTGGACGGTGGATCCGTTTGCCGCCCAGGTGAGGGATGGGCGAGTCTATGGTCGTGGTGCCTGCGACATGAAAGGTGGTCTGGCAAGCTCTGTGATCGCTGTCATCTGCTTCATGACCGAACACCCCGAGTACTGCGGTGCAGTCGAAATCTCGGCAACCTGCGATGAAGAGTCCGGTGGTTACGCCGGGGTGGCCTACCTGGCTGAACATGGCTGGTTCGATCCGTCTCGGGTACAGCATGTGATCATTCCGGAACCGCTGAACAAGGAACGTATCTGTCTGGGGCATCGGGGCGTGTGGTGGGCCGAGATAGAAACCAGGGGGCATATGGCCCACGGTTCCATGCCATTTCTCGGGGACTGTGCGGTACGCCATATGGGGGCAGTGATCCAGGCATTCGAAACGTCTCTGATGCCACGCCTGCGAGGCCGGCGCAGTGCCATGCCGGTGGTCCCGGATGGCGCCCGCCAGTCGACGCTGAATATCAATTCCATTCATGGCGGTCTCGCCGAACCCGACGCCGGTTACACCGGCTTGCCGGTGGCGCTGGTGCCGGATCGCTGTCGCATGGTCATCGATCGCCGCTTTCTGGTCGAGGAGTCACTCAGCGATGTGCAGGATGAGCTTCACCAGCTGCTCGAACAGGTGAAGACGAGTCGTGACAGTTTCGATTACCAGCTGAAAGAGCTGTTTTCGGTACTGCCGACCATGACCTCACGAGACGCTCCGGTGGTTCGAGCGGTCGCCGATGCCATTCGCCAACGTCTGGGCGTGGAACCTGACTACGTGGTATCTCCAGGCACGTATGACCAGAAACACATCGATCGCATAGGACGACTGCAAAATTGTATTGCGTACGGCCCCGGGATACTGGACCTGGCCCACCAAGCTGACGAGTTTGTGGAAATACAGGATATGATTGTATCGGCGCAGGTCATGGGCCGTACGCTACAGGCCCTGCTGCTGAAGGATTCTGACTGAGGAAACATGATGAACTACCGATACTGCAACCCCACGCTGCTGCTCCTGATGTGCGTTGCGGGCAGTGCGTTGGCTGCCAGAACCGATATCACCGTCGGCATGGTGCTGGAGCCTCCCAATCTCGACCCTACCGGCGGTGCAGCGGCGGCCATAGATGAAGTGGTCTATGCCAACATCTTTGAAGGGCTGACCCGATTCGGCCCCGATGGCAGTGTCAGGCCGGCACTGGCCGATGGTTGGGAAATAGAGGATGAGGGTGTCCGGTATGTCTTCAGTCTGCACCCGGACGTCACTTTTCACGATGGCAGCGACTTCACGGCGGACGATGTGAAGTTCTCGATCGACCGGGCCATGGCAGAAGGTTCCACCAACGCCCAGAAAGGACTGTTCGCCAATATCGACAATGTCGAGATCATCAACCCCGAGAAGGTTGCCATCAATCTGAAGCAGGCGGATGGCAATCTGCTGTTCAACCTGGCCTGGGGAGATGCAGTGATGCTGGACGAGGCATCCGCCGGTGATGCGGCGACCAATCCGATTGGAACGGGTCCCTTCCGCTTCGACAAATGGGTGCAGGGAGATCGGATCGAGATGGTCCGTTACGACGATTACTGGGGCAAACCGGTCAAACTGGACAAGGCGGTTTTCAAGTTCATCAGTGAGCCGACGGCTGCCTATTCAGCCATCCTGGCAGGTGATGTGGATGCATTTCCCAATTATCCGGCGCCGGAAAACCTTGCTCAGCTGGATGCTGATCCACGCTTCTCGGTGGTGCTGGGCTCCACCGAGGGCGAGACCATCCTGGCGATGAATAATGCAGTACCGCCACTGGATGATATTCGGGTCAGGCAGGCAGTGGCCCACGCCATCAACAGGGATGAGATCATCGACGGTGCCATGTATGGCTACGGCACGCCGATCGGCACGCACTTCGCACCGCACAATCCCGCCTACCTCGACCTGACCTCGAAAAACGCCCACGATCCGGATGCCGCCCGGGCCTTGCTCAAGGAGGCTGGTCATGAAACCGGACTGTCGCTTTCGCTCAAGCTGCCGCCCCCGGCCTATGCCCGGCGCGGTGGGGAAATCATCGCAGCCCAGCTCCGCGACGTCGGCATCGCGACCGAGATCGAAAACCTGGAGTGGGCGCAGTGGCTGGAACAGGTCTTCAAGGCCAAGGACTTCAACCTGACCATCGTGTCTCATACCGAACCCATGGATATCGGCATCTACGCCAACCCGGATTATTATTTTCAGTACGACAACCCGGAACTGCAGGCATTGATGACGGATTTCGGCAGCGAGACCGATCCGGAGAAGCGTACCGGCATGCTGCAGCAGGCACAGCAGATGATCGCTGACGACCATGTCAACGGCTTCCTGTTCCAGCTGGCAAAGACGGGTGTGGCTGCCAGCAAGCTCAAGGGTCTTTGGGAGAACTCGCCTACACAGGCCAATGACCTGACGGCGGTCTACTGGGATGAGTAGCCAGCGCCTGTAGACGACACGACCCGGGCCGGCGGTAATGCCAGGCACGCAAGCTGGCTGATGCTGCATTACCTGTTCAGGCGATCGGTTGCGCTGCTGGCCACCCTGGTGGTAGCCAGCCTGATCGTTTTCCTGGTCATCGAAGTGGTTCCCGGCGATCCGGCCTCGTACATGCTCGGCATGAACGCACAGCCGGACACGGTCGCCGCGCTGCGTGCCGAACTGGGTCTTGACCAGTCCAGAACACTGCGTTACCTGCACTGGGTGAGCGGCATGTTGCACGGTGATTTCGGTCGCTCCTATACCTACCGCACACCGGTGGCCGACATGGTCGCGGATCGTCTGTGGGTATCGTTGCCACTGGCCATCTACGCGCTGACGCTGTCCACGCTGATTGCCTTTCCGGCCGGTATCTGGGCCGCCAGCCGGCGCGGCAGACTGGCCGACTCGGCGGTCATGGGTTTCACCCAGCTTGGTATTGCGGTGCCCAACTTCTGGTTTGCGTTGCTGCTCGTCATGCTGTTTGCCATCCAGCTCGGGTGGTTCTCCGCAGGAGGCTTTGCGGGCTGGGATTCCGGTGTTCTGGCCTCACTGAAATCACTCACCCTGCCGGCCGTGTCGCTGGCCTTGCCACAGGCGGCCATCCTCACGCGGGTCATGCGATCCTCGCTGCTGGACGTGCTGCACGATGATTTCATGCGCACAGCTCGCGCCAAAGGCCTGAGTGCCCGGCAGGCACTGCTGCGTCACGCCCTGCGCAACGCCATGATTCCGGTACTGACCATCATGGGGCTGCAGTTCTCGTTCCTGATCGCCGGTGCCATCATCATCGAGAACGTCTTCTTTCTGCCCGGTCTCGGGCGCCTGATTTTCCAGAGCATTGCGCAACGCGATCTGATCGTGGTGGAGAGTGTGGTGATGTTGCTGGTCTTCGCCGTGGTGATGGTCACTTTTCTGGTGGATGTCGCCTACGCCTGGGTCGATCCGCGCCTGCGGCACCAGCGGCGATGAAGTGGCGTTCCATAGTTCCCGGCGCATCGCTGGTACTGATCGTGGTGAGCGCAGCATTGCTCAGTTATCTGTGGACACCGTTCGATGTTGCCACGCTGGACATCCGCCACAGGTTTACCGCACCTGGCGCCGAGCACTGGCTGGGTACCGACCACCTCGGCCGCGACATTCTGTCCATGCTGATGGTTGGCGCGCGCACCTCCATTGCTGTTGCGCTGGTTGCCGTGGGCATCGGCATGGGCATCGGTGTGCCACTGGGCCTGCTGGCAGCCGCCAGAGGGCAGTCGTGGGTCGATGAACTGATCATGCGTGGAAACGATCTGGTGTTTGCCTTTCCTTCATTGCTGATCGCCATCATGATTACAGCCGTGTTCGGTCCCGGCGCCGTCAACGCGATCATCGCCATTGGCATTTTCAACATTCCCGTCTTCGCACGCCTGACCCGGGGAGCGGCGTTGAGCCTGTGGACCCGGGAATTCGTACTCGCCGCACGGGTTGCCGGCAAGGGTGCCCTGCGGATCTCTGCCGAGCACCTGCTGCCCAACATCACCAACCTGCTGATCGTGCAGGGGACCATTCAGTTTTCACTGGGTATCCTGGCGGAGGCGGGTTTGTCCTACGTGGGGCTCGGGGCCCAGCCACCGGTACCCAGCTGGGGCCGTATGCTCGCCGAGAGCCAGACACTGATCTCGCTGGCACCACAGCTTGCGCTGTTTCCCGGTCTTGCCATCGTCATGACCGTGCTGGGGCTGAACCTGCTTGGTGATGGTCTGCGTGACTGGCTTGATCCGAGAATGCGACGTGAACGCTGATTCGCCGGAAGAACGGCCGACTACCTGCCTGACCGAGCTCACCTGCAGCGACGGTCCGTTGCGCCTGCCATGAATGCGAAACACGCCCCGGGGTGCCCGCTGCTGCAGCTCGACAGGGTCAGCCTGGCGATTCATGACACACCGATACTGCACGAAATATCGCTGTCCGTGGATACGGGCCAGACCCTGGGTATCATCGGTGAAAGTGGATCGGGTAAATCCATGACAGCCTTGTCCATCATGCAGTTGCTGCCTCGCGGTGCGCATCTGAGTGGCGGCATCCGTTTCGCCGGCCAGCAGCTGCAGCAACTCAGTGAACAGCGGCTGTGCGACTTGCGAGGCAGTGACATCGGCATGATCTTTCAGGAACCTATGACAGCACTCAATCCGGTGAAGAGCATCGGGGATCAGGTCAGCGAGAGTATTCGCCTGCATCGCCGGGTCACGCGCGACGAGTCGCTGGAGATGACGGCGCACACGCTTGAGCGGGTCGGACTGCCCAATCCGGCTTTCCCGCTGGATCGCTATCCGCATGAACTATCCGGTGGTCAGCGGCAACGTGTGGTCATCGCCATCGCGATTGCCTGCCAGCCGGCATTGCTGATTGCCGATGAGCCCACCACGGCACTGGATGTCACGACGCAGGCTGGCATACTCGAACTGCTGAGGTCCCTGCAGCAGGAAGAAGGGCTGGCATTGATACTGATAACGCACGATCTGGCGGTGGTGTCCAACATGGCCGACGACATAGTCGTCATGCGCAATGGTCGGGTCGTCGAGTCGGGAGTCATGTCCAGGGTTTTCAGCCAGCCGGCGCATCCCTATACCCGCACGCTGTTCGAGGCCTCGGCTCTGACCCAGGTGCCGCGGCATGATGATGCTCGTGCACGCAGAGCGCACAGGGGTCGCGGTGGCCGCGCGACTCCGCTTCTACGTGTGGAAAACCTGGTGTGCGAATACCCGGGTTCCCGTCGGGGTCTGTTTCGGCACGGTCCGGGATTCCGCGCAGTCGATGATGTAACTTTCTCGATTGCTCATGGTGAGAGCGTCGCTCTGGTGGGCGAGAGCGGTTGTGGCAAGTCGACCCTGACGCGCGCGCTCCTGGGGTTGATGAAACTGCACGCCGGCCGCATCGAGCTCGATGGAGAGTCAGTCAGTGCCGCGCGTGAAGTCTCACGACAGGCTCGACGGCAAATGCAGGTCGTCTTTCAGG
The DNA here is from genome assembly GCA_013002205.1 of Granulosicoccus sp. Lineage (GTDB taxonomy): Bacteria > Pseudomonadota > Gammaproteobacteria > Granulosicoccales > Granulosicoccaceae > Granulosicoccus. The sequence continues at coordinate 80,215 of JABDKN010000156.1, read as the reverse complement.
ATCCCTATGGCTCATTCAATCCACGCCACCGCGTTCTGCGACTGGTCAGTGAACCCCTGCATGTGCTGCCCCATCGGCCGAGTCGCACCGACAGACGGGCAAGGGTGTCAAGTGTTCTGGAAAGCGTTGGACTGCAGGCGACAGACGCAGACAAATACATTCACGAATTCTCTGGTGGGCAGCGACAGCGAATCGCCATAGCACGGGCACTGATCATAGAGCCCTCGCTGATCATTCTGGATGAGGCCGTGTCGGCTCTGGATGTATCCGTGCGTGCGCAGGTGCTGCAATTGCTTGATGACCTGGCCCGTGGACAGGGGCTGGCCTATCTGTTCATCTCGCATGATCTGTCCGTCGTGCAGCGTATCAGTGATCAAGTACTGGTCATGCGCCATGGCCGCATCGTGGAGCAGGGGAGTACCCGTTCGGTGTTCGACAATCCAGCGCATGAGTACACGCGGCAACTGCTTGCTGCGGCGCCCCGACTCAACGACTTTGGCGAGAGTACTGCATGAACAGCGATCTTGATCTGCGATGGTGTGCCGGTCGGCGGAACCTGATCACCGACGTGCCCGGGCTGATGGTAGGCAATGCGGCTGATCATCAGGTGAAGTCGGGTGTGACCATCGTGCGTGCGGATAAACCGTTTATCGCCAGCGTCGATGTGATGGGTGGTGCGCCGGGCACTCGCGATACCGATTGCCTGGCTGCCGACAAACTGGTCGAGCAGGTCGATGCACTGGTGCTTTCGGGCGGTTCGGCATTCGGGCTGGAGGCTGCTTCGGGCGTGGTTGCCGCACTTCGTGAACAGGAACAGGGCTTTGCCATTGGCCCGGTACGTGTGCCGATCGTGCCGGCAGCGATCATTTTCGATCTGCTGAACGGGGGAGACTCGGGCTGGCAGCAGAATCCCTACCCACAGCTCGGTCAGGCGGCATTCGACTCGGCATCGGAGGATTTTTCGCTGGGTAGCTGTGGTGCGGGCACCGGTGCCACCACCGCGGTTCTCAAGGGTGGCCTGGGCTCAGCGTCCATCGTCATGCCCGACGGCATGGTGGTCGGTGCCCTGGTGGTGGTGAATCCTCATGGCAGTGTCGTGGTGCCCGGCAGCTGCTCGTTCTGGGCGGCACCGTTCGAGATGAACGGTGAATTCGGCGACGCCGGAATGGCCTCTGCACCTGATCCGTTCGCCTTGCCACGTAACGAGAAACTACGGGCCTATGAAGCGCTGACGGGCCAACCCGGGATGCACAGACCGGTGCCGCCGGGTATGAACACCACGATTGCCATCGTCGCCACGAATGCCGTCATGAGCAAGGCGCAACTGTATCGGATGGCGGTGGCTGCACAGGATGGCCTGGCGCGAGCGATCGTGCCATCGCACACCCCCTTCGATGGTGACCTGGTATTCACCCTGTCGACAGGCGAGGCGCCCATGCGGGCACCGGTCGAGGATTCCATGCGGCTCGGCCATGCTGCCGCCGTGTGCCTGTCACGGGCCATCGCCCGTGGTGTCTATCACGCCGAGGCAGCGCCGGGCGACACCTTGCCGACGTGGCAGGATTCTTTCGCCCAGGCCGACGGGTGATCCCGACATCTCCCGGCCGGGTTGAGCGGGTCAGGTGAGCGGCTCAGTGCCGACTCAGCGGCGTGCGTTCCGCTGGATACGCACCGGGTAGTATCTTACGCCCGCCAGATCGAGTGATGGCGCGCCGGGAAAACCACGGCTGGCGGCCAGTGAGTACCAGCGCACTGCATCGCTCAGCGCAGCGTTGGCAGCTGCCGGTGCAAATGCCAGCAAGCTCGCTTCCCTGGCGAAGTCTGCACCGAGAACCACTTGCGCAGCTCGTTCGCCTTTGCGGGCGCGCTGCAGCAAGGCGGCACGGGGCAGTCGCTCCAGCTCCTTGCGTTCACTGGCCACGGCTGCCCGCAACTGAGCCAGCGCCTGGGCAGGATTGTTCACCCGCACCGGCAGGGGCCCGAGACTGGTCGTCGTGACACCAGGCTTGCCAGGTTTGTCACCGCTGGAGAACGGCAGTGGACGATCCAGTGGGCCGCTGTCGACATCGCTTGCCAGTGCGCCGGCAGGCAGCGTAGACAGGGAAATGCACAGGGATAGGAAAATAATGGACGTAAATTGCATGACTAATGACTGGGCATCCGGGTCGACGCTCGATTATGGCTAATTCGGGCCACAGTGACTCGTGATTCTGCCACGGGAAACGGAATGAGTTGGAAAATATCGATCCTGTCACGAAAATTGCTATCCATTGCTGGTCACGCCCGTGTGTGTGCTGCAGATGACCAACGAGCAAAAGGATCTATTTCTGATGGTAGTCAGTTTCCTGTTTAGGTTCCGCAACGCGCTGTTTGCAAGCATCCTGGTGATGCTTGCCTCATTGTCCATGTCGATGTCCGTGGCCCAGGAGACAGGGGGCGACGATGCAGGGACGCCCGCCGAGATGACCGAAGACGGTGCAGGCAATGGTTCAGGTCGAATCCTGGTGCCGCTGTCGGGCACAGCCACGGTGAATCGCATCAGCGATCTGGCGGTCACACCGAACCAGATCGTCACCGAGCTGTTAGAAGTAGGCAAGTCCACGACCAGCACGTTTACACTCATTCATGGCGGTTCGCCCGAATCGCCGGCGATACAAATCGAGGAAGCGGTACTTTTCGGCAAGAGTGTTGGCGAATTCTCAGCCAGTTTCAACGGCTTCGAGACACTGAACCCGGGGGATACGATGGAGGTGACCGTGACCTTTGCACCGCTGACACCGGGCGACAAGGCCGCCGGTCTGCGCCTGAATATCGCCGGTGCCACGACACCCTACGTCGTACTTTTCAACGGATCTGCGCGCTATCCGCTGACATCCGACCTGGGCAGCTCCGATGCGAAAGTCACCTTCGGCCAGGCCATCCAGGACAGTAGCGCCGAGAAACATTTCATCCTGACGAACCAGGGTGAGAGTGGTGCACCGGTGATCAATGTCTCTGCCATACAGCTCAGTGGTACCAATGCCGATGCCTTTACCCTGGATTTCACCCCTGTCACCCTGAACCCGGGCGAGACGCTGGACGTCAAGGTTGATCTGCAGACCGGAACAACCGGTTTCAAGTCCGCCAGGGCTGAAGTGTTTCACGACGGCAACAACGGTTCACTTGAAATCGACCTGGAAGGCAACGTCGTTGCGCCGGGGTCCGTGCCGGTCAATTTCTCCACCAGTACACTGAACACCAGCCAGCTCATCACCCGGGGAACATCCTTGCAGTTTGGGCCGGATGGCAAGTTGTACGTGGCCGAAATGGACGGGCTCATACACGTCTTTGCCATTACCCGGAATGGCAAGGATAATTATTCCGGAACCGTTCTCGAGTCGATCGACCTGATCAAGAACGTTCCCAACCACAATGATGATGGTACCCGCGACTATGCCAGCAAACGCCTGCTCACCGGCATTCATGTTACCGGCACGGCCGCCGCTCCCGTCATCTATGCCGCCTCTAGCGATCCGCGGCAGGCTGCCGGCCCCTCAGGCAACGATTCGAATCTGGATACCAATTCCGGCATTCTGCACAAGCTGAGCAAGACGGGGAGTGCCTGGTCGAAGCAGGACCTGGTCCGTGGACTGCCCAGATCCGAGGAAAACCACGTTTCCAACGGACTGGTCAAGGTGGGCAACAAGATCTACCTGAATGTCGGTGGTCATACCAATATGGGCGTACCGTCCAACAATTTTGCCGAGCTGCCGGAATATGCCCTGTCTGCGGCAACGCTGGTGATCGATCTGGCGGCCATCGGTAACACGACGTACGATCTGCCCACGCTGAACGGACCGGCTGACCAGTATGATCCGTTTGGCGGGCACGACGGGCTGAACCAGGCGAAGCTGACGCTGAACGGACCGGTGCAGATATTCGCCTCCGGTCTGCGTAATGCGTTTGATATCGTCTATACGCAGTCGGGCAGGTTCTATGTATGGGATAACGGGCCGAACACCGGCTGGGGTGGTAAACCGGATGCCAACTGCACCGATGCCATCAACAACGGCGGTGATCGTCACAATGACGGACTGCACCTGATATCGCAGGGCTACTATGCCGGTCATCCCAATCCGACTCGAGGTAACAAGGCCAACACCTTTGGCGGACAGACGCCGATCGAAGGACCGGCCAATCCCGAGGAATGCATCTACAAGACCCCGGGTGTGGACGATGGTGCATTGACGGTCAATGCCCCATCGACCAATGGCCTGGATGAATACACCGCCAGCAACTTTGCCGGTTCGATGCAGGGCGATCTGATTGCTGCGGCCTTCAATAAGAATATCTTCAGGGTACAGCTCAACAGCACCGGTACCCAGGTAATATCGAAGTCTATTCTCAAGGCCAATCTGGGTACGACGCCTCTGGATGTGACGACTCAGGGCGACAGTGACGTGTTTCCTGGCACTATCTGGATTTCTGACAATATTGCCAAGGTCATCACCATTCTGGAGCCGTCCGATTATTGATTCCCTGTCCCGTTACTGTGGCGAAACAGCGGCGATGCGCCCTGGCGATATTCAAACAGCAAGCAGTTTCTGCCGCTATAACCGGGTGACCGCTTCGATCGGAATCCCATGAATTGCCTGTGTCAATTTCAATTACAAGGAGCCTGGCAATGCACGTACTGAACGTACGGCCGCGCAAGTGCATCGGCCTGCATTTCAACACTTCCGTCCTGCGACTGCTTATAAGCAGTGGCCTGCTGCTGGGACTTGCCGTGCTGAGCGCCTGCGGTGGCAGCAGTGGCGGTGTGGAGATCACTGACCGGGATCCAGTGCCCGCGGCCCGTGGCACCTTGCCTTCCCTGGCACGCTCCTCGGCGGACTTCGAAGGGGAACATCATGCCGGCAGTGGCGCCTGTGCGGCCTGCCATACCGATCCGGGCATGACGATCGATACACCCATACCCGGGCAGAGCAGGAACGTATCCATCGGTACGGCCTGGGAGACCAGTCTCATGGCCAATGCAACGCGTGATCCATACTGGCATGCGGTAGTGGCATCTGAACTTGACAACTTTCCGGAACTGGAAGACGTCATCAATGACAAGTGCATCGTCTGTCATGCGCCCACGGCGCATGACCTGGCGAAAAAAGAAAACCTGGAACTGCGACTGTTCGACAAAGTGTCCAGCGTCGACGGTAGTGTCAGCCAGGGACTGTTGTCCATGACCGAGAGTGATGAGCTTTTCAACCATGCAATGGATGGTGTGACCTGCACACTGTGCCACCAGATGGACGGAGCGAATTTCGGCACCGAAGAGGGCATGACGGGTGGCTTCGTGATCCTCGGCTCGCCCACCGGTGATCCCAATGACCGACCGGCGTATGGCCAGTACAGTAATCCGGAAGTTGGTTATATGCGCAACAACGTCGGCTTTCTGGCGCAGTACGGGCCACACCTCAGCACCTCCGAGAGCTGTGCCACCTGTCATAACCTGAACATCGAGCCAGTCGACGAGAGTGGCAACAAGCTGGAGGGCGCGGCTCATTTTGCCGAACAGGCCATCTTCAGCGAATGGCAGAACAGTGACTACGCGGTAGGTGGTTCGAAAGAGGCGAATTGCCAGAGCTGTCATATGCCCAAGGTCGATCAGGCGGTCTACATCAGTCAGGGTGCGACGAACAAGCGGGAAGGGTTTGCCGAGCACACGTTTCTCGGTGCCAATACCGTCATGCAGGATATGCTGATGAATTTCAGTGATGAACTGGGTATCGATCCCGAACTGGATTTCGCAGGTTCCATAGCACGCAACCGCGAATTCCTGACCACCTCTGCCGATGTGACGCTCAGTCCTGCAGGCGGTGTCATCGACGACACACTCAGCTTTGATGTGAACATCGAGAACCTGACCGGTCACAAGCTGCCGTCAGGCTACCATTCGCGTCGAGTCTACCTGCATGTCCAGGTGCTGGATGCCGCTGGGCAGCTGGTGTTCGAAAGTGGCAGGATCCGACCCGACGGCAGCATCGTGGGCGTATCCGAGGATGTCAACCCGGCCGTGTGGGAGCCGCACTACGACCTGATCACCTCCGAGACCCAGGTTCAGGTGTACCAGGCCATCGTCGGTAATTCAGACAATGAACGCACGCACTCGCTGCTCTCGGGCAGCTTCTACCTGAAGGATAACCGGCTCACGCCTGCGGGTATGGACAAGGCGCTCATTCGGGCCGACAACACGCTGCCGGATACTTTCGGCACCTTCGGTGAGGCGTTTGACGATCCGGACTTCAACGATGGGCGTGATACCGTCACCTACCAGGTGAGTGTTCCGGGGCCTGGCGTCTACACCGTATCCGCGGAGCTGCGTTACCAGCCACTGAGTTTCGGGCATCTGCAGAAGCTCTGGACACAGGGCGATCGTGTCGATCAGGTCGACAATTTTCGCACCATCTACGATGGCACGACACTTCGTGATGAGGTCATCGATACGGCAACGCAGGTCATGCAGTAAGGTGCTGCACATCCCACTTGCACGGAGGTGTGATCGGCTATACTGCGGGGATTGAAACCTTGACGGAGGGCACAGGTTCTGTGTCCCATGCCATCGTCACCCCCGGGAGCCCCGATACATGCCTGCCACGCCAAACCTGACGTTCCGTTGTTCGTTGTTCGTCGGTGCCTTGCTGACCGTCCTCACCCTGCTCTCAGGCCCTGCCAGCGCACAGCCTGCCAGCGGTCTGGAGTACCGAATCGGTCCTGAGGACGTCCTGCATATCTCTGTCTGGAAGGAAGAAGACCTGGATCGGAAGGTCCTGGTTCGCCCCGACGGTGGTATCTCCTTCCCACTGGCCGGTGATATCCAGGTCTCCGGACGTACACCCCTGGAGGTGCAGGATGAAATCCGTTCGCGGCTGCAGCGCTATGTGCCTGACGCGGAAGTCACGGTCTCGGTTGACAAGATCTCCGGCTACACGGTATTCGTTCTCGGTGAAGTGGAGGCACCCGGTCAGTTCACACTTGGACGTTATGTCGATGTCGTTCAGGCATTGACGCTTGCCGGTGGCTTTACCCCTTACGCCAACAATCGCAATATCCAGGTACTGCGCCGCCAGGACGGACGCGAGGTGACTTACAAGTTCGACTTTCGAGATGTCTCGCGCGGCCGCGACCTGGAACAGAACATCATTCTGCAAAGTGGTGATGTCGTCCTCGTTCCATAGGCTACATGGAACTGGCAGGGCACAAGCCCTTCGACCCATCAGCGAAAGTCAGCGGGATGTTGCGCATGCCACGGTTCAACCGATCCGCACTCTTCAGTGCCAGTTGCGCGGTAGCTGCGGGAGTGTCAGTTGCGCTGTCATGCGTGCCAGCGTCGGCCGATATCTGGGTACTCGAGCCGTCCCTGTCACTCGATCAGCGTTTCGATGATAACTATTACCTGATTCCGGCAGGGGATGGGGACCTGAGCGCCACGCGCGCGGTGGGCGAACTGGGCCTGAGCCGCGAGTCCCAGGCGGCCATCTTCAAGGGCCTGGTGCGTGTCGATGGCTTGCTGACCACGACCAATGACAACGGCGACGAAGGCCTGGATTCCAACCAGATACTGGCGTTTGACGCCAAACTGCGCTCTGCCCGTGCGCGCTATGGCGCCCGCGTATCCTTCAAGCAGGACACGCCCAGTCGGGACATTGCCGCCGACCTCAGTGATCCGGATAATCTGGCCACCGATACCGGTCTCAACATCACGCAGTCGAGCAATGTGGCGCGACAGGAAGTGACGTTTACGCCGAACTTCGAATACGATCTCACCCGTCGCCTCGTTTTCGGTGTCGATGCGACACTGACCGTGGTGGATCATGATCTGCCCGATCCGCAGGATGCCATCTACCAGCGTTATATCGATACCTTTCCACGGCGTGCCGACGGCAGTTTCGACGGTGTGCCATTGTCCTACAACGAGGTGACGATCGATGATGTCGGCAGTGTGTTCACACCGAGCGGGGAGCTGGACGATTTTGACGAGACTGAAGTTGAAATGGGGCTGCGCTTCAAGTATTCACCGATCACCACATTGACCGTGTCGACATCGTTCAGTCGGTTCAACGCCGAGGTCGAGCCGGATCCCTATGCGATCATTCCTTTCGAGCAGTTGATATCCGATCCTTCCGAGAAGGACATTCGGCGTAAGCCGCGCCGGGAGTCGATATCAACGACCACCACGTTTAAAGTGGGCTTCGAGCGTTCCCTGACGCCAACATTGCGACTGGGTGTCGATGGCGGCGTGTATACCAATTCGACTGACAATACCGACACCCTCAGAGCCGACGATCGCCCCGGTGAGGAAATTCCCCAGGACCGGCTCGATGCCCTCGAGTCAGAATCCGATGGCTGGCTTGCCAGCGTGTCACTGAGTTATGACGCCGGTGTGACCCGCTACACCGGCAAGTTCGCCGTGGATGTGGAGCCGAGCAGTTCGGGTTCCCAGGTGGAGACCAATGAACTCACTGGTGAGCTCTACCGGGTATTGTCACCTCGTCTCAATCTGTCGGTGCGCGCTCGAGCCTTCGAACCCGACCGGCTGGGTGCCCTGCGTGATGATCGCTTTGCCCGCCGGTTCATCAGTTTCGAACCGAAGATAGTCTGGAAGCTTGCGCGCAACTGGACGGTAGCCGCAGCCTACCGGTATCGACGACAGAAGGCCCAGATCGATCCGGTATCGGCTGAAAGCAACGCCATCCTGTTGTCCCTGACCTACACGCCTCCGTCGGAGATTCGTGATGCCGCCGCGGCCAGTGGACTGTAGCTTACACGGTAATGTCCGAGTGTTTATCCCGGTGCTCAGGATGATGCGGCTGCGATCACCGGTGATTCATACGTGACATAATCCACGATCCGCACAGCATCCGGGTCAAAGATCGCAATACCATCGGCATAGCGGGCCTTGAAGCGGTAAAACTCGACGTCCTCGGCATCCAGTGAACGCTTGACCAGAGACTTTTCGACCGCCCGCAGTGCGCCACGGTCGGCCAGCTGCTGGACGCTCAGGGCATCCTCCTGCATCAGTTCGTGGTGACTCGCAAGCGGCACATACTGATCGCTGCGCTGCTGGGGGCCAGGGTAGCCATTGAGTATGTCTTCCAGGTGCTGTCCGTATTCTTCGGGTTTGGGGTCTGGTGTGAGCACCAGCGGTAACTTCAGCAGCGTGACGGGGGGCAGTTTCTGCGGCTGCAGATCCAGGGCTGCAAGCTGCCTGTCAGCCTCCAGCTTGTCTCGCGCCGACAGGGTGTTGAATCCATTTTCGGCAAACACGATGGCCACGGTGCGTTGCTGATGAGTGGTGTGGAAGCCGTAGGCCAGGGCAGCGATCTGCAGTCCGGCGATCATGGCCATGTCCATGAGCAGCTTCGGTTTCCCCGGTTTGAACAGTACCAGTGTCAGTGCCGGTCCCAGGACCAGATCCACCATGGCAACCAGTTTCAGCCCCTGCCAGCCGCCGTCGATGAAGAACAGCTCACCGGGAAACCAGAACAGCAGCATCATGGCAACCAGTGAGGAGAAAACGAGCAGGCTCAGGGCCAGGTGAATGCCGAACGCCACACCTCTTGTCGGGCGAATGTTCAGCCGGGAAAGCGCGCCAGTCATGTCAGGAATTACCGTGAAATCGTTTGAACCAGGCCAGTAGGGGAAGCAATCAGTACGCCACCGTGGGGTGCCGGGAGGGTATCCGGGATGCGGGCATGATCCGTTTTGAGGAGCGCGTAAGATTTCCGGCAGCTTTCAGCATCAGCACGTTCGAGGCGCCGTGCAGCAACGACTGACACGGCAGTTGCGTCAGGCGTAGAGCTCGCCCGAGGCAATACCCAGCGTCGATTCTATGCGCTGCAGCAACTCGCGTTCCGCCGGGGAGAAGCGTTCACCACCAAAGCCAAGCACACTGCCTTCCCTGGCAGCTTCGGCCACGGAGCGCGCGACGCTGACAGTCCACATTTTATACGTATGGGATTCCTTTTCACTGCAGCGTTCCTCGACGAGCCTGGCCGCTGCCCGACAATCCTGCAGTGCCAGTGACTGCAGTTCATCCCGGGACCTGACGTTCGCTGACCTGACCCGTTGCTCGGCGCGTTCCCGATAGTCTGCGATCTTCTCCCTGGCCTCTTCCCAGTTTTCGGCTTTGGTGATCAGGGAATCGATCAATTCGCTGTCGGGATAGGCCTGCCTGCCGTGAACGGATGCACGCATTGCCGCGCTCATCTCCTTGATGGTGCCGATGATGCCGCTGGGTGCAGCAGTACTCATGGCAGCGCCGACCAGTCCGGGCATGGAACTCAACAGGAACCATTCATCGTCGTTGAAAGCGTCCTTGATGGACATGCACCTGGCCCTCTGCCTGGGTAATGGTTGTCAGGTGAGATCAGCTGCCTTGTGCCAACAGGAATTCCAGCAAGGCCTTCTGGGCGTGCAGCCGGTTACCTGCCTCCTCCCAGACGACACTTTGCTGCCCGTCGATGACCTCAGCAGCCACCTCTTCACCGCGATGCGCTGGCAGGCAATGCATGAACAGCGCATCCTCATTGGCCAGTGCCATCGTGTCGGCGGTAATCTCATAGCCGGAAAAATCCAGCTCACGTGCCTTCTGCTCCTCTTCCTGACCCATACTGGCCCAGACGTCCGTGACCACGAGATCTGCGCCTGTACAGGCCTCCGCTGGCGAAGCGGCCCTGCTGGAATGGCTGCCGGCTCTGGCGAGAATCTGTGCATCCGGTTCGTACCCGTCAGGACAGGCGAAGCTCAGATGAAATTCCAGTAAAAGGGCCGTGTTGATGTAGGAATTGCACATGTTGTTCCCATCGCCGATGAAGGCGACCCGTTTGCCACGGATATCACCGCGATGATCCAGGTAGGTCTGCATGTCGGCTAAAAGCTGGCAGGGGTGGAGCAGGTCGGTCAGCGCATTGATCACCGGTACGGTGGCATTTTCGCTGAAGCGCTCGAGTGCCTCGTGAGAGTAAGTGCGGACCGAGATCACATCGACCATCTGGGACAGCACACGGGCCGTGTCGGCCAATGGCTCGCCACGTCCCAGATGTGTGTCATTGGGGGAAAGGTAGATCGCGTGTCCGCCCATCTGGGTCATGCCTGCCTCGAACGATACGCGCGTGCGGGTCGACGATTTTTCGAAGATCATGGCCAGAACACGTTGCGGCAAGGTCGGCTGGCAACTGCCTGACTCCCACTGTTTACGCAACTCGCTACCGCGCTGGATGATTGCCCGGAATTCCTCGGCAGTCAGGTCCAGTTCTGTCAGATAATGTCTCATGGTATCAACGCTGTTCAGGCGGTTGCGGCGTTGTCATCGTCTTCGGATAGATCCGCCTCTTGCAGAAATTCGATGATGAGATCGCTGATTCGACGCACCAGTTCACTGCTCTGGGCATCGGTGAGTATGTACGGTGGCAACAAGCGTATGACATTGCCGGCCGTGACGTTGAGCAGGATGCCGGCGGCCAGTGCCTTGCCCACCAGCTCTGCGCAGGGAATGTCCAGCTCGATACCCAGCATCAGGCCACGACCGCGAATCGCGCGTATGCCCGGCTGGTTGTGCAGGGAATGTCTGAAATCGTCGAGCATGAGAGTACCCAGTTCGGCCACCCGGTTCACCAGGTTCCGGCGTTCGATTTCCCGGATCACGGTCAGGCCGACGCTGCAGGCCAGTGGATTGCCGCCGAAGGTAGTGCCGTGGCTGCCGGGCTGGATCAGTTCAGCGGCTGCGCCGCGCGCCAGGCAGGCACCTATCGGCATACCGTTACCCAGCGCCTTGGCCAGCGACATGACATCCGCTTTGATACCTTCGTGCTGATGGGCAAACCAGTGACCCGTCCGGCCCATGCCGCTCTGGATCTCATCGCACATCAGCAACCAGCCGCGTTCATCGCACAGTGTGCGCAGTGATGTCAGGTAACCAGCCGTGGGGATCCTGATACCGGCTTCACCCTGTATCGGTTCGACCAGGATGGCCACGATGTCATCGCGCTCCCGGGCCACCGCCTCGATGGCCGCGATGTCATCGTACGGAACGATGTGAAAGCCTTCGAGCATCGGACCGAAGCCGGCCTTGATTTTCTGGTTGCCGGTGGCAGAGATGGTGGCCATCGTGCGTCCGTGGAAAGCGGTGTCCATGACGATGATGGTAGGTCGGTCAATACCCCTGGAATGACCGTGCAATCGGGCGATCTTGATGCAGGCCTCATTGGCCTCGGCACCGGAATTACAGAAAAACGCCTTGTCCATGTCAGCCAGGCGGCAAAGTTCATCGCCCAGCGCCTCCTGCTGCGGAATGTGGTACAGATTACTGACATGCAGCATCTCTCGAGCCTGCGCGGCGATGGTATCGGCAACGGCCGGATCAGCATGGCCCAGGGAGCACACGGCAATTCCGCTCAGCGCATCCAGGTACTCCCGACCCTGATCATCCCACAGGTGGACGCCTTCACCACGTTGCATGGTGACGGGCAGGCGGCCATAGGCGGCCATCAGTGAAGGCATGGGAGTCGGACCCTGGAATAAGAAGGACAGACACTCGATACTATTACAGTTATGCCAGCACGCCAAGCCGAGGTGTGCAGATTCTACGTTCATGCATCCCCACGCTTGCCAAGGTAGAAACTCCGGTGCGACCATACACCTGTCATTCAAGCGGTGCTACTTCATGACGAGGTCGCTGCACATCTGTTTTTGTAAACAGCCCGGTTCGTGCCGGGGCGAGGACGATGTGTCAGACGCGCCAGATCCCCGATGGATGGCGCGGGTCTTTTTGCTCAACATACCAGGAGTCTTTCATGTCTTTCACATTTCCGGATCTTCCTTACGATTACACCGCACTGGAGCCTCACGTGGATGCCCGGACGATGGAAATTCACTACGATCGCCATCACCGGACCTATTTCAACAACTTTACCGGGGCGGTGGACGGAACCCCGCTTGCCGACAAGACGCTCGAGGAGGTCATGGCCCAGGTAGACGCCAGTACATCGCCGGCCGTCCGCAATAATGGCGGCGGCTATTACAATCACATTCTGTACTGGAATTCGATGTGCGACGGTGGAAGCGCACCCAGCAGTGAACTGTCAACCGCCATCGATTCGGCTTTCGGTTCGATGGATGAACTGAAGGCAGGTCTCAAGCAGGCTGGCATAACACGCTTCGGTTCGGGTTTTGCCTGGCTGATCGTCAAGGAGGGCAAGCTGGCGATAACCTCCACACCGAATCAGGACAACCCGTTGATGCCGGTTGCCGAGCTGCAGGGTACGCCCATTCTGGCGCTGGATGTCTGGGAACATGCCTACTACCTGAAGTACCAGAACAAGCGTCCGGATTATATCGATGGCTGGCTGGAAGTGGTGGACTGGGCGCAGACGTCCGAGCGATTCGCATCCGCCAGGGCCTGATACTGTCGACGGTCGCCTGGTTACCGGTATTGGCGATCAGCGGCTGAAGTATCTGCAGCGCCATCGGTCGATGAGCACTTTCACTCATCGGCCGATGGCGTGAAGTGCCACGTGTTTCTGCCGGTGGCGAAGAGTACACTATGGCATCTGAAATTCAATTCCTATAGTGAGCAAGCAGCATCATGAGTGACCCTGACGCCGACGTCCGTACCCGTATCGAAAAACAGATTGCTGAGAACCCGGTAATCCTCTACATGAAAGGTACGCCCCAGCTGCCCATGTGCGGCTTTTCAATGCGTACTGTCGAAGCACTCAAGCAGTGCAACCGGGAATTCGCCTACGTCAACATCATCGCCGATCCTGCCATCAGGGAAACGCTGCCGCAGGTTTCCGACTGGCCTACCTTTCCGCAGCTGTATATCGAAGGTGAGCTGGTCGGTGGCTGTGACATCACGATGGAACTGGCCGACAGCGGTCAGTTGCAGAAGATGATCGACAAGGCCGTTGGTCAGTCTGCCAGCCAGTCCGCCTGATTCACCCGTCGAAGTCGATTTTACCGCGGCTGGTCTTGAGTCGTGAATGTCGACTTTTACTGTCCAGCCGCCGGGAGACCGAACCTCGGCTGGGTCGCGTCGGACGCCGCCGCGCCGGTTCGTGCAGGGCGTCGCGCAGTAACTCTGCCAGCCTGCGTAGTGCATCCTCGCGATTCTGCTCCTGTCGCCGATGCTGTTGTGCCTTGATCACGATCACGCCGCCCCTGGTCAGGCGCTTGTCCTTCATTTGCAGCAGTTTCAGTTTTACCGGCTCGGGTAAGCTCGAGGCATGAATGTCGAAGCGAAGATGCACGGCTGAAGCTACCTTGTTGACGTTCTGTCCGCCAGCACCCTGAGACCGAATGGCCTGCCACTCGATCTCGTCCAGTGGCAGGGCCAGACCCTCCCTGATAGTCAGCATGCGAATCGCCCGGCTTTCTGCTGGTCGAGTGTCACGCTGGCAGCCTTGCTGCTACCTTGGCAGGCAGGAACCATCGGCAATCGGTGCGTCCACGCCTTCATGCAATTGTTCCCAGCGATTTACCACCGAGCAGAACAACTCGGCGGTCATGCGCGTGTCATAAATGGCCGAATGCGCCTCTGCGGTATTCCACTGCATACCCGCCGCGACCGCCGAGCGCGACAGCACTGTCTGCCCATATGCAAGTCCACACAATGACACGGTGTCGAAGCAACTGAAGGGGTGAAAGGGATTCCTCTTCAAACCGGACCGGTCGGCCGCCGCATTGACGAACTTAAGATCGAAAAAGGCATTGTGTCCCACCAGAATGGCACGTGTGCAGTTGGCTGCCGCGACCGCTTCACGTACGGGTTTGAAAATGTGTAACAGGGCCTCGCGCTCCTCCCTGGCAGCCCGCAGCGGGTGATACGGGTCGATACCATTCACTTCCAGTGATTTGGGCTCGATGTTACTGCCGGCAAAGGGTACGACATGAGTCGAATAGCTCTTGACCGGGCACAGGCATCCCTGCTCGTCCAGGTCCAGCAGCACCGCGGCAATTTCCAGCAGGGCGTCGTTACGTTCATTGAACCCGCCGGTCTCCACATCCACGACAACTGGTAAATAGCCTCTGAAACGCTCATTGAGTGGGAAGGCTTTTCCGGGCTGGTACATAAACGCAGGGCGCTCCTGAGCGAGAGGGGGTGAATGGTGGTTCCTGACGCGTGCAACGCGGTTGACCCAGCGGAGAATCATACAGCAGGAGCAGGTGTTACCATCGATGGATTCCAGTAAAGCAACACTTTTACGCTGTGCGCGAATTGCTCAAGCAGTATTTCAATATCGCATTCCTGATGGGAAAACCCCAGGATCTTCCTGCGGGGCCCGGGCAACTGCAAGTCGGAGTCGGTCTGGCGCTGCTGACTTACCTGCTGGCCCTGTCGATTATCTACGGCGTCGAGCGTGCCTTCCTGCAGGCTGTTCTCGATCTGGGCCTGACCGGCATCGTCCTGTTCCTTGCATTGAAATTTACCGGCCACCCGGGCCGCTTCGAACAGGCATATGGTGGCTACTGTGGTGCGTCGATGTTCATCAATCTGGCGGCCTTGCCGATCTTCCTGATGCGTCCTGACGCAGCTGAACCAGGCGCCACCACCATGGGTGCATTGGCGAACTTCGTGTTGATGGTATGGGGTCTGTCGCTGCTGGCGCATGTGATCAGGCACACCTTCGATGTCGCTATGACGCTGAGTGTCGTACTTGCCTTTGTCGGGTTCCTGGTTCTTTCAAGCGTGATCACCAGCTTGTGGCCTGAGCACATGGCGATCGACACCCTCTCATCGCTCTGCAGTCCAGTGCATACCCTGTTCGCAGCGCCGCAGCTCGTTTGATGCACACCTGCTCAGTTAAGGTTGGAATGCATACTCACTGGAATGATATGATCCGGGACTCATCCAACACGCCAGTGGCCTCAAACGCAGCCTGTGTCAGCTACCGTAGGACAACGCTCATCAGTGCCAGCGCGTCTGGCCAGGCGCGCCATTGCCTGCAATGAACCAAGAGCCGGGCAGTCCGTTGCAGACGGTGACGATGTGAAATCGACCGAATCTCCCCAAGTACCCGTGTTGTCAGGTGGTGTAACCAGGCGCGCCAATGGTGGCGATCGCAGGCAGGCTGACCGTAAAGAACATGACGGTAAAATGACGCCTGCTCCCAGGATCAAGCCGCTGGACATTACGGTACCCGATGAGATCGACCGCTATACCATCGGCCGGCGTATCGGTTCCGGTACCTGTGGCGTCGTCCATCAGGCGCTGGATAACCTTCTGGGCCGGGACGTGGCTGTCAAACTGTCGCCAATTGGCGAGGCTTCCGTGTCAACCGGAAAAGTACCGGGCGCACAGCGTGCGTACCAGACCGAGATCATTGCCGCAGGTCGACTCACACACCCCAATATCGTCACCGTTCACGATGCCGGTCAGTACGAAGAGCTGAACTATCTCGTCATGGAGGTGGTTGAAGGTAAGTCACTGAAGGAATATGGCAAGGGTAAGACCTTACTGCCGGTACACGAGGCCCTGCGCATCGTTGCGGAGTGTTGTATTGCGCTGGACTACTCACACGATCAGGGAATTCTTCACAGGGACATCAAGCCGGCCAATATCATGCTGGCGGAAAACGGAGCGGTGAAGCTGCTCGATTTCGGCATTGCGATCGGGTTGAAAGAAGACGGCGGCCTGAAGCGCCAGGGGCCGACTCTGGGTACGCCCAACTATATGTCACCGGAACAGATACTTGGACGCGAACTTGGCTCAGCCAGCGATTTCTATTCCCTGGCGACCGTGCTGTTCGAACTGCTCACCGGTCGCCAGTTGTTCAAGGCCAGCAAGGTCAAGGATCTGTTTCGTACGGTGGTGCATCGACCGGCTCCACGGCTTCATCAATTACGACCGGATCTGCCGATTGAATTATCCAATGCACTGGCACGGGCACTGGAGAAGAAGCCAGAGGCCAGGTTCAAGACAGGTCGGGAAATGGCGCAGGCATTACGCCCGTTCATCGAATCATTCGGCCTGGTGGCACGACGTCCTGCCAGTCAGCAACGCCTGATCAGTCGCTTGCAGCGACAACCGTTTTTCCTGTCCTTCTCGGATGTGGAAATTGCCCAGCTGCTCGACAAGGTGCAAATGCGCAGCTATTCCCGCCATCAGAAACTGATCGCCGAGGGCGACCTGGAGCGGCGATTGCTGATCGTGACCGACGGTGTCGTCAGGGTCCAGCGCAATGGCCAGTTCGTCAGACTGCTGGCCGAAGGCGAATGCCTTGGCGAGACAGGCTTCATCAACGGAACTGCCGAATTGCACGACATGGTGGCGCTGACGGATACCAGGGTGCTTGCATTGTCACCCGATGCACTGGGTGAATTGCCACCTCGGGTACATCTTCATTATTACCGGCATATCTCTGAACTGCTGGTGACTCGCACATCGATGGCCAGTGCCGCGCAGATCGATCTGTGGCTTTAGACATCAGGTCGGCAGGTCTTCATTTGCAGCACTGTTATGATCACGCCTGCTCAGCTTCCTTTCCCATTCCAGGGAGGTTCTGACGATCGTATCCAGATCGTCGAAGCGGGGCGTCCAGTCCAGCGTCTGGTGAATCCTGTCGACCGCTGCGACCAGCGACGGTGGATCCCCTGCCCGGCGAGGCATCTCGACGACCTTCAGCGACTCGCCGTTGACGCGTTCGACCGCATCGATTACCTGGCGGACGCTGAATCCATGTCCATAGCCACAGTTGAGCAAGGTGGATGTCCCCCCGGCTCGCAGATAGTCCAGCGCGGCCAGGTGAGCGGTGCCGAGATCGGTGACATGAATGTAGTCACGCACACCGGTGCCATCCTCGGTCGGGTAGTCCGTGCCGAAGACAAAGAGCTGTTCACGTTTGCCGACCACCACTTCGGCTGCGACCTTGATCAGTAGAGTGGCTTCCGGTGTCGACTGCCCGATTCGGCCGTCGGGGTCCGAGCCTGCCACGTTGAAATAACGCAACACGACGTGTTTCAGATCGCTGGCAGCGCTCAGGTCGCGCAACATGGTTTCGGACATCAGCTTCGACATGCCATAGGGGTTGATCGGAGCGGTTGGCAACTCCTCATGACAGGCGCCGATACTCGGGTCGGGTACACCATAGGTGGCAGCCGTGGACGAGAAGATGAAGTTGGCCACCCCCTGTTCCTGGCAGACCTGCAACAGGTTTCGGGTGCTGCACGTATTGCTTGCGTAGTACTTGAGCGGATTGTCCACGCTTTCCGGGACGATGGTGTGTGCGGCAAAATGCATGACGGTGTCGATGCCCTGGTCTTCGATGAGCTTGCTGACCAGCTCCATATCGCCGCTCTTCCCGACGACCAGTTCGCCATACAGTACGGCACCTGCGTTGCCGGTGGACAGGTCATCCAGCACGACGACTGTCTCACCTCGCTCACCAAGCAATTTCACGACGTGACTGCCGATGTAGCCGGCACCGCCGGTAACGAGAATGGGCTTGTTGTGCACTGTTTTTCTATTGCCGTTGCGGATGGCGGTATGCCAACGGCACCATTGTATCGTTCGGTGTTGGATATTGCAGTCATGCGTGTACCATGTCCGCCTTGCAGATACCCCCCGGGTTTTATCGGACAGTGAATGATCTTCATGCGCAGGTAGCCGACGGCTCGGTTCTGGTCACGGTCAATCAGCGGCTGGCGCGGCATCACCTGATGCGCTATCAGGACTGGCAACTGGCAAACGGGCGGCAGTGCTGGGAGACGCCGGCGATTCTGCCATTACGTGCCTGGCTCAGGACGCTGCATGCGGCAGCCCTGGCAGCTGGATTCTCTTCGCGCACCTTACTGCCCGATCTCCTGCAGCAGAGGGCGTGGCGCAGTGTTATCGAACAGGACTCGAATCTGGCACTGCTGGACATCGAGGCCGCCACCTCCTCGGCCAGATCCGCCTGGGATCTCGCCTGCGCCTGGCAGTGCCACAACCCGGAAGAGCACTACCTGTCGCTGGATCAGTATACCTGGCAACGCTGGTGTTCACGATACCGGCTGTTTCTGCAACGGGAGTCCTGTGTCGATGACGCCTCCCTGGCCGAGCATCTTATGGAAACCTTGACTCTGCCTGGTGCAGCGCGGCTGTTGCCATCGAGCATCATCCTGGAGGGCTTTCTCGAACTGCCACCGCAACTCGAGTTGCTGTGCGAGTCGCTGTCTGCGGCAGGCGTTGCGGTACACAGGGCCAGTCATCCAGCCGACGCCCAGGTGCATGTGCAGAGCTTTGCTGATGATGACGAGGAGCTGTTGTCGATTGCCATGCAGATGCGTCATGAACTGGAACGTGATGCCTCCCAGTCACTTGGACTGGTGGTGCCGGACTTGCAGAAAATGCGTTTGGTGGTGATGCGTGCATTTGATCGGGCTTTCTTTCCGGGTCGCTCGCCGGAGGAGATCCGCAAGCTGGGACGACCCTTCGATCTTTCCCTGGGTATCCCGTTGCAGGATGTTGCCGCGGTCATGGCGGGTTTGACCCTGCTCAAGCTTGTGCTCACCTCCATCCAGGGAAGCGAGCTCTCAGCAGTACTGCTTTCTCCCTATCTCCGGGCTGCCGGCAGTGAAGCGCGACGTCGCGAACAACTGGATCGGCGCCTGCGTGACGAACGGGTCAGATCGCTGACTCTGGAAGAATTCCAGGGCCGACTCTACCCGGGCAGCCGGCTCAACCGCCCGATCAGCCAGTTGCTCAAACGCCGGCGCCTGGGTAGTGCGCCGCTGTCCACCTGGGCCTCTCGATTCAGTGACTGGCTGAGTCTGCTGGGCTGGCCGGGCGAAGGCCTGGACAGTGAGGAATACCAGGCTGTATCGGCGTGGCTGGAGTGCCTTGACGACATGGAGCTGCTCGATGATGGCCAGGCACTCGGTGCCGCGTCGGCATTACAGATCGTGCAGCAGCTGGCCCGCGAACGCATTTTTCAGGTGGACACTCCCGCGACGCCCATTCAGATCATGGGCCGGCTGGAGAGCCATGGCATTCACCTCGATTGCCTGTGGGTCGCCGGTCTGGATGCCGAGCAGTGGCCGCCAGCCGGTTCCCCCAACCCCTACCTGTCCATCGACAGGCAGAAGGCACAGGGGGTTCCTGATGCCTCGGCGCTGGGCAGGTTGAAGCTCGCCGAGCGCGAATACCTGATGTGGAGCTCACAGGCACCCCTGCTGATCGCCAGCCATGCGCAGCTACGCGACGGCAAGACTCTGGCGATGGCAGCTCTGCCGACGGTACCCACCTCCGATGGCAACCGACTGGCAGCCGCAAGCAGGCTGCAGTACCTGGAATCCGTACCGCCCCTCATCGACCCGGTCAGGCAACTGCAGACGGCGCTGCGGCTTGAGCGACTCGTTGACGATCATGGTCCGACCCTGCCCGAGGGCAGCGAGCTTGCCGGCGGAGCCCGATTGTTCGAAAGCCAGGCACTGTGCCCGTTTCGCGCCTTTGCCCTGCATCGATTGCAGATCCGTCCTCTGGAAGAGGCAGGCCTGGGACTCGAT
Organism: Granulosicoccus sp.; assembly: GCA_013002205.1. GTDB lineage: Bacteria > Pseudomonadota > Gammaproteobacteria > Granulosicoccales > Granulosicoccaceae > Granulosicoccus. The sequence continues at coordinate 59,698 of JABDKN010000156.1, read as the reverse complement.
CCCCGGCAGCATGGCACGCTGCTGCATCGCGCGCTGGAACTGTTCTGGCGCTCGGTGCGCAGTCACCAGAGGCTGGTGGATATGGATGCCGGGGAATGCGAGCAGGAGATCGGGCAGGCCGTCGACACGGCTATCGACGAGTTGTCGATTCCCGTGCAACTGCAATCACTGGAACGCACCAGAGTCCGCCTGTTGCTGCATGAGTGGCTGGCACGGTGCGAAGCTCCACGCCAGCCATTTCACGTGGTCGATATGGAGCAGCGGCAGAGTATCGAGCACGGCGGCGTCATCGTGAACGTCATGCTCGACAGGATAGACCGTGTCGGTGATGTATTGGTGGTGGTCGATTACAAGACAGGGACATCCAATAGCGTCAACACATGGTCCGACCCGCGCATCGTCAATCCGCAGCTGCCCCTGTATGTGCTGACCAATGATGAAATCCAGGGTGCAGGCTTTGCCCAGGTTGCCCGCAATCAGTGTGGCTTCAAGGGCGTGGCCAGCGACGCCGACCTGCTCCCCGGTGTGAAGACGCGTGTGACGACATCCCGTGGTGCCCAGGCGACGGAGCGGGCTCTGGAGAACTGGGATGACTGGCGACGTCACTGGCGCGAAGCGCTGGATGTCGTCGCCGCCGAGTTGCGCCAGGGCCTGGCCACGGTTACACCCATGACAGGCGCCTGCCGGTATTGCGAACTCAAGCCATTGTGCCGGATCGATGAAGTGGCGCAGGCTGAGGCGGATGAGGAATCCACTGACCAGGGTGATAGTGTGGAGCAAGTGTCATGAGCGCACCGGTGGATGCCGCCATTCGTGAACGGGCACTCGATCCCGCCACCTCGTTCATCGTCCAGGCTCCGGCGGGATCCGGCAAGACCGAATTGTTGACAAGGCGGGTACTGACACTGCTGGCCACCGTGGACGAGCCCGAACAGATACTCGCCATCACCTTCACGCGCAAGGCAGCCAGTGAGATGCGTCAGCGCGTCATTCAGACACTGGAACGTGCCGCCTCCGGCGTCAGTCCAGACAATGAGTACGAAGCGCAGGGCCTGGCACTGGCCCATGCGGTCCTGCTGCGCGATGCCGAGCGGCAGTGGCAGTTGATTCGCAACCCTCAGCGGTTGAACCTGCGTACGATCGATGCGCTGGCGACACAACTGGCGCACCGGCTACCGGTGACCTCGGCCCTCGGTGCACCAACCGGCGTGGTCGAGGATGCCACCGTCATCTACCGGGAAGTCGCTGCCCGATTCATCGACAATCATATCCAGTCTCTCGGCCTCGTTCTGCTGCAGGTCGGTAACCGCCTGGAACTGGCCAGGTCCCTGCTGGCCAACCTGCTGGCCAAGCGTGACCAGTGGAAACGACTTGCCTACACGGAAGCAGGCAGCCACGTGCAGTTACGGGCCATGCTTGAGGGCATGCTGGCCGAACTGATCGAATCGCGGCTCGAGAATCTGCATGCCCTGCTGCCTGCCGGGCTGGCCGGAGATCTGCCTGGGCGATTGCGCATGGCCTGCGAATTCCTGCTGCAGGATGCCGAGGGTGATCTCGGCGCGTTGCCAGTTGAGCGGCAGGGCTGGCTGGATATCCAGGCCTTGCCCGGACCATCCCCGGATGAACTGGATGCCTGGCGCAGTATCGGCGATGCGCTGCTGACGGCCACCTCCCCCCGGACTGTTCGCAGGCGATTGACCAGGGATCTCGGTTTCCCGGCGAAGTCCCATGCGAAGTCACGGGGTGTAGCGCCTGAGGTTCTGGAAAACCACAAACAGGGGATGATGGGCCTGCTCGGGCGGGTTGCCGAGGCCCCCGACTTCGTCGATGCGCTGATCGAAGTCCGCGATCTGCCTGACCCGCACTATGCCGATGATCAATGGGCGTTGCTGGCGCAACTGCTGGGTGTCCTGCCGGACCTGCTGGTCGAACTGCAACTGGTGTTTGCGGAGCTGGGCAAGGTGGACTTCGTCGAATTGTCCGAACGGGCGCAGCGGGCCCTGGGTACCGATGATGCGCCAACCGATCTGGCACTGGCGATGGATCTGTCACTGCGTCATGTACTGGTGGATGAGTTCCAGGATACATCCCAGACCCAGTTCGCGCTGTTTCGCAAGCTGGTGGCCGGCTGGACAGCCGGCGATGGCAGGACCTTCTTCGCCGTGGGGGATCCCATGCAGTCGATCTACCGGTTTCGCGATGCTGATGTGGCGTTGTTCGGGGAAGCGCAGTTACACGGAATCGGGCCGGTTTCGCTGGAATCGCTGACACTGACCGTCAATTTCAGGGCTGCACCGGTGATTATCGAGTGGGTCAACCAGACGTTTTCGTCCATCTTTCCGCGTCGTGCAGATGCCAACAGTGGCGCCGTTCCCTATTCGTCGTCTGCGGCACACCTGGATACCGACGGCGCTGTGCAGGTGCATGGACTGGTGGACGCCGACAAATGCGATGAAGCGTCACGTGTCGCCCGGCTTGCGGCCGACGCACTGGCCACGGGGCCGCAGCATACGGTCGCCATACTCGTGCGATCCCGTGCCCAGGCACACGAGATCTTTGCGGCCCTGCGAGAACGTGACCTGGCCTTCGAGGCGATCGACATGGACCTGCTGGGCGAGCGTGCCGTCGTGCGGGACCTGGTGTCGCTGTGCCTGGCCCTGCGTTACCCGCATGACAGACTGCATTGGCTGTCATTGTTGCGCGCACCGTTCGTCGGACTGACGCTGCATGACCTGCACACCCTGATGGATGACTGTGGGCGTGAGGCGGCCCTGATCGAGCTGCTGCGTGATCCGGCACGGGTCGCCAGGCTGTCGAGCGACGGGCAGGCTCGCCTGGCTCGTTTCCGGCAGGTGATCGAGCCTGCGCTGTACTCGGCATCCAGGAGCCGCTTGCTCCCCTGGGTGGAGTCGGTCTGGCTGCAACTGGGCGGGCCGGTGGTGTGTCGCGATGCAGTGGACCGGCATGCTGCCGAGCAGGCACTTGCACGGTTGGGTGAACTGGAGGCAGAGGGGCGGCTGTGGGAGAAAAGCGTGCTCGTCGAGACCATGAAATCGCTGTACGCGGTCGGTGTCCAGGAGGGCGACTGCCGAATTCAGATCATGACACTGCACAAGGCCAAGGGTCTCGAGTTCGATACCGTGATTCTGCCGGCACTGGATCGAAAGTCACGTACCGATACCGGACAGTTGCTGAACTGGTTTGAGAGTACGCTGGACGGCCGGCCTCAGCTTCTGCTGGCGCCGCTCGAGCAGTCCGGTGTACACATCAGCCGCCGGGAGCGCATCAATCGCCTGGTGCGCAAGGCTCGGGAGCGCTGCGACGATCAGGAACAACTCCGCCTGCTCTATGTCGCGTGCACGCGCGCCCGACACCATCTGCACCTGCTGGCGCGAGCTTCGCACAATGCCGGCGGTCAGCTCCGGGAACCGGCGAAGGGTTCACTTCTCAGGCCACTCTGGCCATTGCTCGAGGCAGAGTTCGAGGCAGAGTTCGTGGCAGCGCAGGGCCCCGCAGACCCATCTGCCGTCGGGACAGAGCACCACCAGGAGCAGATGGCGCTGGAGATGAGTGATCCGTCCCTGCAGCCGCCGATGCTGGAACGATTGCCCGTGCAGGTCGATTTCCCGCATTTTCCGGCCTTCCAGTGGAAAAGGGGCGGGGACAAGGCCTCGCCTGACACACGATCAATCGAATTTTCGTGGGCCGGGCGACTGGCCCGGGATATCGGCACGGTCGTCCACCAGCAACTGCAGATGCTCGCAGCCTCACCCGACACCTTGCAGGACGTGGATCTGGACGCGATGTCGATCATCGCCAGCAGGCAGTTGCAAAATCTGGGGGTGCACAAGGAGCGGCTGGCGGACGCCACGCAGAGGGTGATTCTGGCACTGCGTAACACGCTGGCGGACGAACGGGGTCGCTGGGTGCTGGCCGGTCATGATGCGGCCCGATCCGAGTGGGCGCTGAGCGTTGCCGGCAATCCGGTGTCGGCCGATCCTGCAGGGGATGTGCAGCAGGTCGTGATCGACAGGACCTTCGTGGATGAGCAGGGAGTGCGCTGGATCGTCGACTTCAAGACCGGTGAACACCGTGGCGGCCAGGTTGACGCCTTTCTTGACAGTGAACAGCTGCGCTATACCGATCAGCTCAATCGCTATGCTGATATCATTCGGCACATGGACGAGCGCCCCATTCGGCTCGGACTGTACTTCCCGTTGCTCCAGGGGTGGCGGGAGTGGGAACCACCGCTGACGGGCGACGCGACCGGCGGCCGCTGAGGGGAGGGCAATGCACGCAGATTACTGGCACGAAAAATGGTCCGGGGACAGAATCGCATTCCACCAGGACTCGGTCAACAAACGGCTGCAGGAATTCTGGAAGCAGCTCGACCTGGCCGCCGGAGCAGCGGTATTCGTGCCCTTGTGTGGCAAATCCCTGGATATGCTGTGGTTGCACCGACAAGGTCATCCGGTGCTGGGTGTGGAGTTCAGTGAGAAGGCAGGAGAGGCATTCTTTCGGGAAAACGACCTCGACTGCACACGATCGGTCGAGGGTGATTTCCTGCGACTGAGTGGCCAGGGTCCGGCACAGGGGATAGAACTGCTGATTGGCGACTTCTTTGCGCTCACGCCTGCCCAGGTGGCGCACTGCCAGGGGGTCTACGATCGCGCGGCGATGATTGCCCTGGATGGCGAGCTGCGCAACGCCTATGCCCACCATCTGGGCGCCCTGCTGGTCGCCGATACCCGGGCGCTGTTGCTGACGATCAGCTACGATCAGGCGCGCATGCAGGGTCCACCGTTTTCCGTGAGCGATGACAATGCGCGTGAATTACTGAGTAACGATTTCCGGATCGAGGAGCTGGCGTACTACAGTGGTCCGCGACATGTGGGCAATCTGGCCGATCGAGGACTTGAAACACTCGATGAACGGGTCTATCTCTTGACACGCAAATCCTAGCATTTTCAATTAATTGAGCTGGCCACTATGCCTAAAGCACTGCAACGCGTCATCGGATTCTTCATTCTGCTGATATCCGTGGGCATGATCTCCTGCCAGGCTGTCATGGGCTGAACATGGCTGCCGTCACGCGCATCGACTCCGAGTCCAGGCCAGCCGTGCTGTGGCGTGGGTTCCTGCTCTACCTGCTGGCATTCCCGCTGCTACCGGCAACCTTTCTGGCATTGATGGATGGGCGCACTGTCGAAGCCATGGCACGCGGTGCCGGTTTCATCCTGTGCATGGCGGCCGCCACCCTGATCCGCAAGGGCATCCGCCTGGACAACGAGGCGCGCAAGCGTCGATTGCGTCGTCGTGCCAGCACCGTGCGCTATCGTCTGGTTGGAGCCGTCCTGGTCGCGGCGGGTATATTCCTGGTGGCCTGGCTGGGGCTGCCCAACCAGTACGACCTGTTCGACAGTGTCCTGTGGGCCATAGCCGTCCTGGTAGGGTGCTACTTGTATTATGATTTCGACTCCGACAGCAAGGGGCCGGACATTGCGGCCATCGGCATCACCACTGAAGAACTCGTCGAATTGCTGGACGAGGCGGAAGGCAAGTTGCTGGCCATCGAAAATTCCAGCCGCAGGATACACAACATCGAATTCAAGGACAGACTGCGCCGCATCGTCAAGGAAGCCCGGGACATCCTGGACACCATCGAACGCGACCCCGTGGACGCCCGCCGCGCCCGCAAGTTTCTCAAGGTGTACCTGGATGGCGCACAACAGGTGACTGAAGGCTATGCCAGAACGCATACCGAAGGTGAGCAGCATGCGCTCGAGGACAATTTCAGACGGGTGTTGACTACCATCGAAACGGTCATTACGGAACAGCAGATGAAGCTGGCCGAGAACAATCTCTCAGATCTCGATGTCACCATCGAGGTCCTGCAGATGCAAATGGAAAAAGAAGGTGTTACCTGACCCGGACAATTCATGAAATCACCAGATCCCTCCGGGTGATTCATGAATTGTCCGCTCAGCCCGGACGCATTTTTTGCGAATGTTTCCCGGAAACCCGCCAACCCCGATCATTACGCAATACGTCAACGAGACCTGAAAGACGCATTGCCCGATTCTTACATTAAGGAGACCACCCATGTCCTCAACCACTACAGACGTTGCGATCGAAGCAGAGTTGTTGCCGGGAACCGAACTGTTACCCGATTTACAGGAGGACATCGTTCCTTACGAAAAGGTCGATGCTTCCGAGCGCAGTCGCATCGACCGGCTGATGGACGAGATAGACCTGACGGACAGCAACTCGGTCATCTTCTTCGGCAGCAAGGCGCAGCAGGAGCTCACCAGCATTTCGGACAATATGCTCGAAGGGGTGCGCAACAAGGATCTGGGCTCGGCCGGCAATTCCCTGAACCAGATGGTGACCGTATTGCGCGGCTTCGAGGTGGAGGATTTCGATCCGAATGACCGCCCTGGGTTTCTGGCCAGGTTGCTCCGCAAGCTGTTTGGCGGTGTGACACCGGTGGCCAAGTTCATACAGCAATATGAAGGAGTGCGTCGGCAGGTCGATGCGGTGACCGATGATCTTGAAAAGCACAAGACCCTGCTGCTGCGCGACATCAAGTCACTGGACAAGCTCTACGGAGCGAACCTGGATTATTTCCACAACCTGGAAGCCTATATTCTGGCCGGTGAGCAGAAACTGAAGTATATCGACGCCGAGATGATCCCTGCCGCCGAGGCCAGGGCTGCCGAAGCGGACGATGTACTGCTGGCGCAGGAGCTGCGGGATCTGCGTGGTGGGCGCGATGATCTGGAGCGGCGTATCCACGACCTGCGCCTGACGCGTCAGGTGGCCATGCAGGGATTGCCCAGCATTCGCCTGATCCAGGAAAACGACAAGGGCCTGGTGAACAAGATCAATTCCACGCTGGTCAATACCGTTCCCTTGTGGCGACAACAGCTTGCACAGGCTGTCACCATCTTCCGCTCTGCCGAAGCAGCCAAGAGTGTCAAGGCGGCCAGTGATCTGACCAACGAACTGCTGGAAAAGAACTCCGAGAACCTGCGCACGGCCAACAGGACGGTCAGGGAGGAGCTGGAACGTGGCGTATTCGATGTCAATGCAGTGCGCCGCGCCAACGAGAACCTCATTGCCACGGTAGAGGAGAGCCTGCAGATTGCCGATGAGGGCAAGCGCCGACGTGCCGAAGCGGAGACTCAACTGGAAGCGATGGAGAAGGAGTTGAAGGAGACACTGAAGGCCGCCTCTGCGCGCACGCACAGTGCACCGGTGGCAGGAGCCTGAAATGGGACTGTTCAGCAAGCTGTTTCACGAATTCGTTGATGTCATCGAATGGGTGGACGACAGCAGCAACACCATGGTGTATCGCTTCGAACGCTATGGCAACGAAATCAAGTACGGTGCCAGGCTGATCGTCAGGGAAGCGCAGTTTGCCGTATTCGTCAACGAAGGCCAGGTTGCGGATGTCCTGGGTCCGGGTACCTATGAGCTGGAGACCAGGAACCTGCCGATTCTGACCACCCTGCAGAACTGGCACCACGGGTTCCAGAGTCCGTTCAAGGCCGAGGTCTATTTCTGCAATGCGCGGCGATTCACCGACATGAAATGGGGCACCAAGCAGCCACTGATGCTGCGCGACAGTGAGTTCGGCGGTCTGCGCATACGGGCGTTTGGTACCTACGGTGTACGCATTACCGATGCGCTCAGGTTCATCCGCGAGATCGTCGGAACCGATGGCGTGTTCACCACCGACGAAATCAGTGCACAGTTACGCAATCTCATTACCTCACGATTCGCCACCATCATCGGCGGTGCCGGCATTCCGGTGCTGGACATGGCCGCCAACTACGATCAGCTTGGTGAATTCCTGACCCGTCGCATCGCACCGGAGTTCGGTGAGTATGGACTGGAGCTGACACGCATACTGGTCGAGAATATATCACTGCCCCCGGCGGTCTCCGAGGCACTGGACAAACGCACCAGCATGGGCATTACCGGTAATCTGGATCGCTACCTGCAGTACCAGACAGGCGTCGCCATGGAAGCAGCTGCGGGTAATCCCGGAGGTGGTGCCTCCGACGGAATTGGCATGGGTATCGGTCTGGCCATGGCCAATCGAATGAACGAGAGCCTGGCACCCGGTGCACACCCTTCTCCACCGCCGATCCCCGGTGATGTCCCCCTCGCTTTTCACCTGGTGGCCGACGGTGCCGCCCATGGGCCGTTTACCGTGGAGGCGATGAAGCAGCAGGCTGCATCGGGACGTTTGCAGGAGGATACCCTGGTCTGGTCTCCGCAAATGAGTCAATGGGAGGCAGCCGGAACCGTCGAGGCACTTGCCGGTATCTGGAGCAAGTCGAGCGTGTCACCGCCGCCGATCCCCGGATCGTAAGGGCAACCCCTCGCGTGCCGGGACCAGTGCCAGTCCGTGCCGTCGGTTGCAGGCTGGGTAAATCATGAGCCTGGCCGAGCGACTGCAGGAAATGCTGAATGAGCGCCTGGCTGAACGTGATGCGGACGCGCCCGGTGTGGAGAAATATCACTGGCCGGAGGAAGAATCCGATGCGAGGCGGATCGGTGAAGCCACGACTCGTGCACTGACGGAGACCCGGTTTCCGTGCGCACAGTGCGGCGCCATGCTGCACTATGCGGTGGGAACCCGCTCTCTGAAGTGCCAGTATTGCGGACACGCCAATACGATCGAGCACAGTGGCGAGATTTTGCGCGAGCTGGATTTTCATGCGGCCCTGAAGCAATTGCAGAGCTCCGCTACGATATCGCCCGAAAGCCAACTCATCAGCTGTCCCAATTGCGCCGCACAGTTTGCCCTGGATGCTCATCTTCATGCAGGCGAATGCCCGTTTTGCGGCACCAGTGTCGTCACTGAAACCAGTCATTCGAAACCGCTCAAGCCCAAGGGGCTGCTGCCGTTTGCCATCACTGCCGAACAGGCGCGGGATGCCTACCGCCGCTGGCTCAGGCAGCGCTGGTTCGCACCCGGCACGCTGAAAAAGTATGCACGTAGCGATGCGTCACTGAACGGGGTCTACATTCCCTACTGGACCTACGACAGTGACACCGTCACGGCCTATCGCGGACAGCGTGGCGAGGTTTACTACGTCAGGCAACGCTACACCACCACGGTAAAGGGCAGACGGGTCACGCGTACCCGGCAAGTGCCCAAGGTGCGCTGGTATCCTGCCAGTGGGCGCACCTCCCGGCATTTCGATGATGTGCTGGTGGGTGCAACCCGGACACTGCCACGCAAGATCACTGACTGGCTGGCTCCCTGGGACCTGCAGAACCTGGTGCCCTACACCGAGGACTACCTTGCAGGCTTCAGCAGTGAGGTCTACCAGGTCGATCTGGACGAGGGCTTCAACATTGCGCAGCAAACCATGGACAAGGTCATTCAGGGCGATGTGCGGCGCGCCATCGGTGGTGACCAGCAACGCATCACCAGTCTCAATACGCATCACAGCAATACCACGTTCAAGCATGTGCTGCTGCCGCTTTGGACTGCAGGCTTCCAGTTCCGTGACAAGACGTACCGATTCGTGGTCAACGGGCGTACCGGCAAAGTGCGCGGAGAGCGGCCCTACAGTCTGGTCAAGATAATCCTGGCAGTTCTCGCTGCCCTGGCAATCGTCGCTGCAGCTCTGCTGATGATGGAAAGCTCGGGCGGCTTCGCGCACGTCGACGCAGGTTTTACTACCGGTCTCGGTGAAGGCATCGGCTTCCACTGGGGTGATGATCCCAGTCCGACACGCTGGCCGGAAACGCCGCTGAGTGACCGCTTTCCCACCTTTGACGAAATCGTCCCCCGCGTACAGTTTTAACCCGGTCGCCACCTTCCTCAGTGATGGCGGCGCTGGCGCTGCGCGATTCGCTCGGCGCTGCCCCGCGGCGCATCCGCAGTGGACGGACCATCGGTCGCTGATATCTCCTGGCGTGCAAAGGCAGGCAGGCCTTTCAGGCCATTGTGCCTGAAGTCCTCCAGCAGGCACCGCTGGACAGTGTCCCCGGGCAGCTGCAGTACCTCGATCAGGTAGCGATGCAACAGACTGAACAGACGCGGCAGGGCGATCCTGTGCGTCTGCGTCGTGGTCCCATACAGCCAGTCACTCAGTGCCATGAATCGGTCGAAGGGAGAGGCATCGAGCAGCTTTCCCAGAGTGGCGGGAAATCGTCCTGAATTGCCGATCAGGTCCCAGTAGCGGGCGAATCGCAGCACGCGCTGCACGGTCATGAAATCTGCGTCACGGTGCGCCACGATACGGTAGGGAGGCGTACTCATGTAGCGCATGTCGAACTCTGCCGTGTGTCTGGTTATCGGTGTGCCTCGCAGGCGTTTGAGTATGCCCACCTGAATTTCCTGAGGGCCCAGCGAGTACAACAGGTCAAACCCATTGCCGAAGCTCTGCAGGTTTTCACCAGGTAATCCGAAGATCAGGTCGGCATGGACATGCGCGCAGGTGTTCTCACGCAGCCACCGAAGATTATGGCAGGTGCGTTCATGATGCTGACGCCGGCTGATGAGTTGCTGGACCTCGGGGTTGAAGGACTGGATGCCTATCTCGAACTGCAATGAGTCAGGCGGAAAATGCGGCAGCAGGTCCAGCAGGACGTCCGGCAGACGATCAGGAATCAGTTCGAAATGCAGGAACAATTCCTTGTCAATCTGCTCGAGGAAGAATTCGAGTATCTGGCGACTGGTGTCTGCTTTCAGGTTGAAGGTGCGATCGACGAACTTGAATTGCCGTGCCCCGCGGTCGATCAATTGCTGCATCTGGTACAGAAACGCCGGCAGGTCGAAAGCCACAGCAGACTTGTCCAGCGACGACAGGCAGAATTCGCATTTGAATGGACAGCCTCTCGAGGCCTCGACGTAGATCACTCGATGAGCAACGTCTTCATCGTCATAGTAGGGGTAGGGTGATGCCAGCGAATCCAGATCCAGCGGCAGGGCGCAGACCAGGCGGTTCGGCACGTGTCGATGCTGCAGCTCCTGGCACAGTTCGGCAAAGGCCCTGTCCGCTGCGCCGGTAATGACGTGGTCTGCCAGAGCGCAAATGGCCTGCTCATGGACCTCGTGACTGACTTCGGGCCCACCCACGACGAGGCGGAGCCCGGGTCTGACGATTCTGAGCAGGCGCATCACCTCGGTGGTTTCAGTGACATTCCAGATATAGACACCGAAGCCGATGATGGCAGGGGAAGTACTCAGTAACTGTTCAACGATATCCTCGGCTCGTTGCTGCAGCGTGAACTCACGCATCTGCGTGCGCTGCTGCAGCTCGCCCATGTTCGCATACAGACAGCGAAGCCCGAGTGAGGCATGGATATAACGGGCGTTGATGGTCGCGAGAATGATGTCTTTCATGGTCAGGCAGACAATAGCCCAAGCGGCACAGCGCTGCCCGGCAATTCACGCGCGGACACCGGTACAGGCCTGATCCGCAACGCAGTATTCACTGGCCGTGGTCAATTGCCGGGTTCGGTGGCGATGTCGAACGCCGCCCGCATCAGTGCCCGGGTATACGGGTGAACCGGTTCATTGATGACCTGCTGTGCCGGACCACTTTCCACCACCTTGCCATTGCGCATCACGAGGATGTCATCACTCAGTGCACGTACGACCTTCAGGTCGTGACTGATGAACAGGTAGGCCAGCGCATGGCGAGCCTGAAGATCCTGAAGCAGTTGAACGATCTGCGCCTGCACCGACATGTCCAGCGCTGAGGTCGGTTCGTCCAGCACCAGGAAGGCGGGTTTGAGTACCAGGGCCCGTGCAATGGCGATGCGCTGACGCTGGCCACCGGAGAATTCATGCGGGAAGCGGTCGAGCGCAGTGTCATCCATACCCACTTCCTGCAGCACCTGTGTCACCTGCTGCTTGCGTTCCTCGCTGCCGAGGCCGGGTTGATGAACTTTCAGGCCTTCTTCGATGATCTGCAGAATCGACATCCGCGGACTCAGGCTGCCGAAAGGATCCTGGAAGACGATCTGCATGGCCTGTCGGAGCGAGCGTAATTCGCTGCCCGACCTGTCATGAATGATCGAATCCTGAAAGCGGATGAATCCTTCGCTGGGAATCAGTCGCAGCAGGGCAAGACCCAGCGTGGTCTTTCCGGAGCCGGATTCGCCCACCACACCCACCGTCCTGCCGGATCTCACCGTGACGTCGATGCCATCGCAGGCATTTACATAGTGCCGTATGCGGCCGAACAGACCGCCCTTGACAGGGAAGCGCACCTGGATGTCGCGCGCTTCGAGAATGTCTGTTGTCCCTGCCGCGCCGCGCTCGGGCAGCCGGCCGGGTTCCGCTGCCAGCAGATGCTGCGTATAGGGATGACCGGGTGCGGTAAACAGCGACACCGTGTCATTGTGTTCGACCACTTCGCCGTCGGTCATGACGTAAATGTGATCGGCCATCTTGCGCACGATACCCAGATCATGAGTGATCAGCAGCAGCGACATTCCCAGCCTGGCCTGCAGATCGGATAACAGTTCGAGTATCTGCGCCTGGATGGTGACATCGAGAGCCGTGGTCGGTTCGTCAGCAATCAGCAGGTCCGGTTCATTGGCCAGCGCCATGGCGATCATCACCCGTTGGCGTTGTCCTCCGGAGAGTTCATGAGGGTAGGCGCCCAGTCGTTTTGCAGCCTCGCCGATACCGACCAGTTCCAGTAGTTCCAGGATGCGGGCGCGTGCCGCAGTACCGGTCAGGCCCTTGTGCAGTTTCAGCGATTCCCCTACCTGTTTTTCGATGCTGTGCAGTGGATTCAGGGAGGTCATCGGTTCCTGGAAGATCATGCTGATCTCGTTACCCCGTACCGCACGCAGGACGCTCGGTCCGGCAGACATGAGTTGCATGCCGCGGTAGTCGATACTGCCGGCTGGATGATGAGCGAAGGGGTAGGGCAGCAGCTGCATGATCGACAGGGCCGTCACCGATTTGCCGGAACCGCTTTCACCCACCAGGGCCACACACTGGCCTTTGTCGATACTGATCGATACGCCCGTCACTGCATTGACCTGCCCGGTGCCCTGGCCGAAGGCCACCTGCAGATTCTCGATGGTCAGTAATCGCTCGCTCATCATGTACTGCCGGTGAAGGTCTTGCGCGGGTCCAGCGCATCGCGAACGGCTTCGCCCACGAAGACCAGCAGACTGAGCATCAGTGCCAGTACAAAGAACGCTGTCAAGCCAAGCCAGGGAGCGTGCAGATTATCGCGACCCTGTTTGAGCATCTCGCCAAGCGATGCCGAGCCGGGTGGTAGCCCAAGACCCAGGAAATCCAGCCCGGTCAGCGTAGTGACCGAGCCGCTGAGAATGAATGGCAGAAACGTAACGGTGGCCACCATGGCATTGGGCAGGGTATGGCGCAGCATGATGGCGGTGTCGCCCACACCCAGCGCTTTGGCGGCGCGGATGTATTCGAAGTTGCGGGCACGCAGGAACTCGGCGCGTACCACGCCCACCAGTGAGGTCCAGCTGAACAGCGTCATCAGCACCAGTAGCGAGACGAACCCGGGCTGTATGACGCTGGCCATGATGATCAGCAGGTACAGCACCGGCAGGCCCTGCCAGATCTCGATAAAACGCTGTGCCAGCAGATCCAGCAGGCCACCAAAGTATCCCTGCACGGCACCTGCGGCGACACCGATGATCGTACTGAACAGCGTCAGCAACAACCCGAAACTGACCGAGATCCGAAAGCCGTAGATGATGCGTGCCACGACGTCGCGCCCCTGGTCATCGGTGCCCAGCCAGTGACGGGCCGAGGGCGGGCTGGGCGGGCTCGAGGCCAGCTCGAAATCGATGCTCTGGTGCGAGAAGGGAATCAGCGGCCAGTACAGACGACCTTTCTCACTGATCAGGTCCGTGATGTAGGGGTCACTGTAGTCGGCATCGAATTCCAGATCCCCACCGAAGGTAGTCTCGGAATAGGACTTGAATACCGGGAAATACCAGTTACCGTCGTAGTTCACCGCCAGTGGCTGGTCGTTGGCTATCAGTTCGGCGCCCAGGGAAAGCACGAACATCACCATAAAGATCCAGAATGCCCAGTAGCCGCGCCGGTTGCGCTTGAAATTGGCCAGACGTCGCTGATTGAGTGCATTCAAGCGCACGGCAGAACCCGCCTGGTGTCATTCTTTCGCACGCTATGGGCCACTAGAAATTCCGGCTCTCGAAATCGATACGCGGATCGATCAGGTGATACATGATGTCGCCCACCAGTTGCAGTATCAGCCCCAGCAGCGTGAAGAAGTACAGCGTGGCGAACACCACCGGGTAATCACGATTGATGGTTGCCTCCCAACCGAGCAGCCCGAGTCCGTCGAGTGAAAAAATAACCTCGATCAGGATGGAGCCGGTAAACAGGATGGAGATGAAGGCACTCGGAAATCCGGCGATCACGATCAGCATGGCATTCCTGAAGACATGACCGTACAGCACCTGCCGTTCATTGAGCCCCTTGGCTCGGGCTGTCTGGACATACTGCATGCCGATCTGGTCGAGGAAGGAGTTTTTCGTCAGCATCGTCAGGCTGGCAAAGCCACTGATGACCATCGAGGTCACGGGTAAGGTTATGTGCCAGAAATAGTCACCGATGCGTGCTGCCCAGCCCAGTTGATCCCAGTCGGGCGACGTCAGCCCGCGCAGTGGGAAGATGTCCAGATAGCGGCCACCGGCAAACAGGATGATCAACAGAATGGCAAACAGAAAACTGGGAATCGCGTAACCGATGACGATGACGCCACTGCTCCAGACATCGAATGTCGAACCATCCCTGACCGCCTTGCGAATGCCCAGTGGAATGGAGATCAGGTAGACGAACAGCGTCGTCCAGAGACCGAGACTGATGGACACCGGCATCTTGTCCAGGACCAGGTTGATGACCGTCTCGTCGCGAAAATAACTGCTGCCGAAGTCGAAGCGTGCATAGTCCCGGAGCATGGTGAAGAAACGCTCGTGCAACGGTTTGTCGAAGCCAAACTGGCGTTCGATTTCCTCGATGATGGCAGGGTCAAGACCCTGTGCACCACGATACTTGCTGGTACTGCCTGCCTGCAGTGCACCGCCGGCCTGTGCATTGTCCTGTACGTCGCCACCTTGTCCGGAGAATGCCGAGGTTGCATCCGATGCATTGCCCCGCAGCTCGGCCAGGACCTGCTCGACGGGTCCACCCGGGGCAAACTGGATGACCACGAAATTGATCACCATGATTCCCAGCAGTGTGGGGATGATCAGTAACAGGCGCCTGAAGATATAGGCAAGCATCAGCGCTCAGGGAAATCCATCGGCAATGTCCCTGCGTGGCGGTAAGCGTAGATCGGCTTGATGAGAATGACTGTCAATCAGCGATCCAGATCGAGCCTGGCATCGAGTTCCTTGTCCAGCCACCAGCCCGTGGGAAAGCCGCTGCCGGAAAAACTGATGTATTTGGGCAGTGTCGCGGGTTTGCCAAAGCGGTTCCAGTAGGCAATCCTGTGTTCGGCGTTGTAGAACTGCGGAATCACGTAGTGATTCCACAGCAGTACCCTGTCCAGAGCGCGCGTGGTGATCTGCAGTTTCTCGAGCGACTCGGCAGCGATGATCTGCTCGATAAGCGTATCGACGACCGGATGCCTGATGCCCGCCATGTTGGCAGAACCTCGTACGTCGGCTGCCGCGCTGCCATAGTAGGATCTGAGCTCCGGACCCGGCGGCGGGAAGAAGTTGAGGCGGGCAGAGATCATGTCGAAGTCGAAGTCATCGACGCGTACCTGGTATTGCGCACTGTCGACGATGCGAATCGATGCGGCAATACCCGCCTTCTTCATGTTCTGTATGAATGGCGCAGCCACGCGCTGTCCATCGGGCTGCACCAGCAGCAGTTCCAGGGCCATCTGCCGGCCCTCCTTCATCAGTTTGCCGCCGTCCAGCTGCCAGCCGGCTGCATTGAACAGGGCGAGTGCCTGGCGCATCTCGCGCCGGTTGCGGCCACTGCCATCCGTGACGGGTGAGCGAAATTCCTCATTGAACACCTCGGCGGGCAGTTGTTCCCGGAAGGGTTCGAGCACGGCGATCTCTTCCGGGGTCGGGGCACCGGACACGCCGTACTCCGAGTTTGGAAAGTAGCTGTTGATGCGCTCGTACTGGTTGTACAGTATCGTGCGCTTGATGGTTTCAAAGTCATACAGCAGGTTGATGGCCTGGCGTACCCGGTGATCATCGAACGGTGTGCGCCGCAGATTGAAGAAAAATGCCTGGATGCCGCCTGGCGTATTGTCCGGTGGGGTATCCAGGATGATCTGGCCCTGTTCCACTTCTTCTATCTGATAGCCGGTGGCCCATCGTTTGGAGCTGTTCTCGGCACGGAAATCGATCTCGCCGGCCTTGAAGGCCTCGAGCATCACCTCGAGATCGCGGTAATAGTCGTAGCGGATGGTGTCGAATGTGTAGAGTCCCCTGTTCACCGGCAGATCCCGGCCCCAGTAGTTATCCACCCGTTGGTAAGTCAGCGATCTGCCTGCATCGACATTGGCGATCCGATAGCCACTGCTTGAAGGAGCCGGGGTCAGGTAGGTCTTGCTGATGTCCCGATCTTTCCAGTACGTCACCGACAAGGGGGCGATGCCTGCCACCTTCATCAGTGGTTTCATGCTGTCCGTGGTATTGAACGTGAAGCGGATCTGGTGATCTCCCAGGACGTCGACCTCCTCTACCTCGTCGTAGAATGATTTGAGGAAGGGTCTGCCATGCGTGCGAATGGTCTCGAAACTGAAGGCAATGTCGGCGGCCGTTATGGGTGTCCCGTTATCGAAATGTGCCTCGGGGCGCATGTTGAATATGATCCAGCTCTTGTCTGCCGGGTATTCCACAGAGCTTGCCAGCAGACCGTAGGCCGATGCCAGCTCATCACCGGAGCCAACCATCAGTGTGTCACTGGCCAGGGTCAGGCTGCGAGGCCACTCGCCCTTGAGAATATAGGAGTTGAGACTGTCGAAGCTGCCAAAATCCCCCAGCACGATGGATCCGCCGACAGGCGCATCAGGATTGACATAAGGCCAGTGGGTCATGCTCTCGTCGTAGAGTGGTTCGCCAAACTCGGCCATGCTCCAGGACCTGGTAATGCCATCGGCATCCATATCGGCCTGCAGCTTCCCGGTGGAGGCGGCTGACACGCCGCAGACCAATGCCCCGACCAGAGTTGCCACACTGGTTGCGCGTCGTAACAGACAGTCTTGCATGATCATGTCGACTATGGATCCTCCGCAGGATTGACAGGCCGTGAACGAGTTTAGCAGTCTGGAGAGGGCAGATCCCGGCACCCGGAGTTGACAGGAGCCTGTCCGGATTCGACACCTTGCCTGTCGAGTCCGTTGCCTCATCGTCACCCGCACTGCCGGAACGTTGATACACCCTGGCAGATGAGCACGAGCTGTGCCGGGTTCCGGTTCGTGCCGGATTGCCGGGAACTTTTCATGCGCAGGGTTGCCAGAATGTTGGCACAGTAGACCTCTGCCAGGATCAGTCCTTCGCGCAGAATGTCCTTGGCGTCCCGCCCTCAAGCCTATTGGAGCATTCCAGCGTATGTCGATTGTCAGCCGTATCATTGCACACCCATGGTGTGGTTCTGACGACAGAGTCTCTCCCCCGGGCAGGTTGGTGAACAGGGGCCTGCATCAGTCGCGTCAGGGGAGGCTGCATTGGCACGTACTGGTCGGATTAGTGATGCTGATCGCTGCGCTGCCATCACAGGCCATCGAGCCGGATGCTGGCTGGCAGGAGGCTCTGCAGGAGGCACGTGGCCAGAGTGTCTATTTCCACGCCTGGGGCGGCAGCGAACAAATCAACCGCTACCTGGCCTGGGTTGCAGAACGTGTCGATGAGGAGTACGGCGTCACCCTCAGGCACGTCAAGGTCGGTGACATTGCCGAGGTGGTCAGCCAGTTACAGGCCGCCCGTCTCGTCGGGCGCCACGACAGCGGCAATGTCGATCTGATGTGGGTCAACGGTGAGAATTTCGCAGCCCTGAAACATGACGGGCTTCTCTGGGGCGACTTCGCCAGGCATCTGCCCAATGCCTCGTTGCTGCGTGAATCGCCATCCATCTCCATGGACTTCTCGGTGCCTGTCGAGGGGCTCGAGTCCGCCTGGGGCGGTGCGCAACTGGTATTCATCCATGACACCGCCACCGTGAAATCCCCACCACGATCGGCCACCGCACTGCTGGAGTTCGTCAGGGATGGCGGACGATTCGCCTATCCTGCACCGCCGGCCTTCCATGGCACCACCTTCGTCAAGCAGTTACTGATCGAACTGAACGCCGGGAAGGCGACATCCATGGCCTTGTACGACCCGGTGACTGAGGCGAATCTGGAAGCGGTGACCGCGCCCTTGTGGGCCTACCTGGACGAGTTGCATCCGCTGATGCGTGGTGCCGGTGAAAGCTGGCCGGTCAGCGGAGAGATGACGCGACAGTTGCTGGATGATGGTGAGCTGGATATCGCCATCTCCTTTAATCCCAACGCGGCCAGCGCGGCGGTCGCCAATGGTCAGTTGCCGGACACGGTACGCACCTATGTGTTCGACCAGGGCACGATCGGCAATACGCATTTCGTGACCATACCCTGGAACGCCAGGGCCAAGGCCGGTGCCAGGGTGGTGGCGAATTTTCTGCTCTCGCCCGAGGCCCAGGCGCGTAAACTGGATCCGCGACACTGGGGTGATCCCACGGTGCTGGACTTGTCCCGGCTGAGAGCTGCGGACAAGGCAGTGTTCGCCGGCATCGATGTGGGTGTCTGGTCCCTGGCGCCGGGGTCCGGTTCTGTACTGGCAGAACCGCATGCGAGCTGGACAGAGGCATTGGAAGCTGCCTGGGTCGAACGCTACGGCCAGTAGTGAGGCCGTTCTTGAGCCTGCCTGCCCGCACAGTCACTGCCATGAAACCGATCATCATGCTCCGGCATAGAGGCCTGGTCTGGCTGCTGGTCAGTCTGTTCATGCTGCCCGTCCTGCTGGGACTGTGCGGGACCGTGGCCCCTGCCCTGGGTTTTACACCGACGTTTGCACCGGGTGACGGATTCGCGCAGATACTCACCGATCCCAGGCTGCTACCGGCGTTGGGATTGAGCACTTTCACCGGGCTCCTGGCTACGTTTCTGGTCCTGGCCATTACCGTAATGGCGCTGGTTTGCGTCCATGACACCCGCTGGTGGTCATGGATGAATGCCGCCATCCCACCGGTGCTGGCGATACCGCATGCGGCAATGGCTGTCGGCCTGGTGTTTCTGCTCGCGCCCAGTGGCGCGCTGGTTCGGCTGGTCTCGCCGGCGCTGACAGGCTGGGAACGACCACCACTGGACTGGATCGTACCGGATGCGCAGGGCTGGTCACTGATCGTCGGGCTGGTCATCAAGGAGACGCCCTTTCTGTTACTGGCCGCCATTGCGCAGTTGCCGGCGCTGGATGTGGACGCCTCATTGCGTATCGGCCGCACCCTGGGGTATGCACCGGCACGCTGCTGGAGCCGCCTGATTCTACCGCGTCTGTATCCGCGGATACGGCTGACGCTGTTGATCATCCTGGCATTCAATCTCACGGTCGTGGACATGGCGATTCTGCTCGGCCCCGGCAATCCGCCCACCCTGTCAGTTCTGCTGATGACCCTGGTCAATGATCCCTTGTCACGGGCGGCAGCATCAGCCGGTGCGCTGCTGCTGGTGGCGGTTGTCGGGCTGAGTTTTCTGCTGCTCTTCGCGCTGGAAATCTTCGTCTCAGGCATCGCCAGGCGCAGACGGCAGAGTGGTGTACGTGGCCATGGCTTCAGTGCGCTGCGGGTGCTCGGCAAAGGGGTGGTGATGCTGATACTGTCCACCAGCCTGGTCACGATGCTGTTGCTGCTCGTCTGGAGTTTCACCCGCAGGTGGCGCTTCCCGGATGCATTTCCAGCTCAATGGACCCTGAGTAACTGGTCGACACGCACCGACGTTCTGATGCAGCCGGCATTGACGACCTTGATCATCGCGATGTGCGTTGCAGCACTTGCCATATCGACCGCCATCGCCTGGCTGGAACTTGAACGCAGGGGGGCGGCGCCGCGCCTGGATGGCATCTGGTTCGTGCCTTTGCTGGTTCCGCAGATAAGTCTGCTGTTCGGCTGGCAGGCAGTGGCATTGTGGGCTGGCCTGGATGGTACCTGGTGGATGGTGGTCTATACTCACTGGCTGTACACCTTCCCCTATGTCATCCTGATACTTGCGGTGCCCTGGCGAGAGCTGGCACCCGAGTGGGGTCATGCGGCACATACCCTGGGTGCCGGCGACTGGCGTGTGTTGTGGCGTGTTCGCCTGCCGATGCTGATCCGCCCGTTGAGCCAGGCTGCGGCGGTTGCCGTCGCCGTCAGCGTGGCGCTCTACCTGCCGACACTGCTCATCGGCGCTGGACGGCACCAGACACTGGCAACCGAACTGGTCACCAGCGTCGGCGGGGTCGACCGGCGGGTGGTCGCTGCCCTGGCGGTACTGCAGAGTATTCTGCCGCTGCTGGCGTTTGTACTGGCTTTGATGGTTCCGCGCTGGCAATCTCGGCGACTGGCGCGGCAGTCGACGCGCTCATTGACTCGAACGGCGGTGGCCTGATGCACGAATTATCTGTCAAGGACCTGTGTCTGCGGATGCCCAACGGGCAATCGCTGGTCGAAGGCCTGTCCTTCACCGTGGAACCCGGACAGGTTGTGGCCCTGATGGGGCCGAGCGGCAGCGGTAAATCCAGCATTCTGAACTGGTTGACCGGTATGGTCGATTCGCACCTGCATGCCTCCGGTGAGGTGTGGCTCGGACCCAGGCAACTGACCAGCCTGCCCACCGAAAAGCGCAGGCTCGGACTGATGCTGCAGCAGGATTATCTCTTCCCGCACATGAGTGTGGGCGATAATCTGCGCTTCGGCCTGCGTGGTGGTTCCCGGCGGGAACGTACCGAACGGGTACGCCAGGTTCTGCAGGATGCATCGCTGGCGGGCCTTGAACAACGCGATCCGGCCACCTTGTCCGGTGGGCAGAGGGCACGCGTCAGCCTCCTGCGTACACTGCTTGCGGATCCCTGCGCGCTGTTGCTCGACGAACCGTTTTCCGCGCTCGATACCACACTGCGTGAGCAGATCCGGCGACTCACCTGGGACAGTGCTGCGCGCCTGCCGGTTCTGCTGGTAACGCACGATATGGCGGACGTTCCGCTACAGGCAAGGGTGCTGCGTATCGGCGAATCCAGCCCCGCGGATTCATTGGGGATGCACCCCCAGCCGATATGAGACGGACCGCAAGCTCGGGGCACCCACCGGTGCCGGCCATGAACCACAGCCACGACCGTTCTTGTCATCGACCGGAGTGACCAGATGCTGGACAGACACCTCGTTCCCCTGCTCAGACCCGCTTTGCATTCCATCGCCACCCGATTGCATCGCCAGGGGTGTTCTGCCGATCAGTTGACCGTCACCGGCTTCATCCTGGGCATTGCCACCGTACCCCTGGTGGCGGTGGGACACGAGTGGCTGGCCCTGTGCTGCCTGTTGCTCAACAGACTTGCCGACGGCCTGGATGGTGAGGTGGCCAGACTGGGTACACCCAGCGATGCCGGGGGGTATCTCGATATCACCCTCGACTTCGTATTCTATGCGGTGTTTCCCCTTGGCTTTGCCCTGGCGGACCCGTCGGTAAATGCCTTGCCGGCGGCCGTGCTCATTGCCAGTTTCGTGGGTACCGGTGCCAGTTTCCTGGCCTTCGCCACACAAGCCGGGAAACGCGCCATCGTCAGCCCGGATTTTGCCTACAAGAGCCTGTATTACCTGGATGGCCTGGCCGAAGGAGTCGAGACCGTCTTTTTCTTCGCACTGATGTGCCTGCTGCCCGGCTATTTTCCTGTGATTGCCTGGGTATTTGCCTTCGTGTGCCTGATAACTGCCACCAATCGCATCTATTCCGGTTACCGTACGCTCAGGTAGGTACCTGTGGAAGCGGCAGGCATCGCAAAGTCCCATTTCAGTGGTGGCGGCACTGATCCCGTTCCGGTAAGTTAACAATTCTGTCCGTTGTATGGGTTCCCTGCGTGTCAAGAAGTATCGAGCAGTACCTGGCGTTGGCGCTCTGTGCAGTGGCATTGCACGGTTGTGGCAATTCCACGCCTGCGGACCCGGCTGATCGCCAGCCCTTGAGTGGCCACGGTGAGCCCGTTCAGCCAGCGGACGGGGACGGGGTCCAGCCCGGTGAGGGCACCGCACCCGTGCTGGTGCATCCTCCCCTGGAAGATACCGACGAGTTTACCGCCATCGGGCCGGAGGGAGACAGTCACGTGTCGCTGGCGGGTCGCAGTTTTCCGCTGGACTCGGCACTGGGCGATATCTGGGGTTATCGAGAAGATCATTACAACGTGAATTTCACCGTCACCAACGGCAAGTTCGTGGTCACCCCCACACAGATCGATGACCAGTATTTCAACCTGTTGACACCGGTAGCGGCCACGGCCATTTTCTACGCGGAAATGCACAGCCCCGGCAAGCAGTTTTCCTTTGTCACCTACAGCCATTCGGCATTTGGTGCAGGTGGTGGCGTGCTGGCGGGTACCGCCTATTTCGACCAGGCCTATATCGGTGTGGATACCGACGACAGCGGTGAGGTAGACGCCGACGAGCGGCTGCCGGTAGTCGGCGGCACCATCGATTTCAGCGGTTTACTGCCCGACATCGAGTTGCATTTCAGTGTGCTGCTGGAAAACGGGCAACTGGCCGAAGGCCATTACACCGGGTTGTTCGATTTTACCGACCGGCAGTAATGCTCACCGCCGGCCTGACTGGCCACGCTTGCTTATGCCCTCACCTGGTGAGGGCAGGTCTATGGAGTATCCAGTCGCATGGCGGCAGCCGGTCTGGGCTGGTCGACTCGTCCATTGTCCGACCGGTTCTCGCCAGCTTGACGTGGCGCTGCCGGCTCCTCTGTCACCGGTAAGCGACCGACCTGAGGGCCTGCACTGCCACCCGGGCCACCGCGCGCAGGATCTGCCGCCTCGGGCAGTTCATCCAGCTGCCCACCCAAATCGCGGGCGATCAGCATGTAGATGGATGGAATGATGAACAGCGTGAACAAGGTGCCGATGGCCATGCCTCCAACCAGTACCAGACCAATCGAATTTCGCGCTTCGGCACCCGGGCCGCTGACCAGCGTGAGGGGGAAATGACCGGCTACCGTGGCCACACTGGTCATCAGGATCGGTCTGAATCGTGTCGTGGACGCAGCCTTGATGGCCGCCAGCTTGCTCAGCCCCTGTTGCTGCATCTGTTTGGCGAATTCGACCACCAGGATACCGTTCTTGGCGACGAGTCCAATCAATGTCACCAGCCCCACCTGCGAGTAGATATTGAGGGTGGTCGTGAAACTGTTGGTCCAGTGAGGCAGTTCCGGATTGGGCATACGCAGGAATGTGAAGATCATGGCACCGAACATGGCCAGTGGAACCGAGCCTGCCAGAATCACCAGCGGATCCCGAAAGCTGTTGAACTGCGCTGCCAGGGTCAGGTAGATCAGGACGACTGCCAGGGCAAATGCAGGAAGGAACTTGTTGCCCTCCCGGCGCAGTTGTCGTGACTCACCGGTGTAGTCCAGGGAATAGCCCGCCGGCAGTATCTCGGCGGCCGCCGTTTCCAGAAAGCTCAGCGCTTCGTCCAATGGCCGGATCGAGACTCCGCTGAGTTTCACTGCATTGAGTTGCTGGAAGCGGTTCAGGGAACGCGGCACCGTGCTGTCTTTGATGGAGGCAATCGAGCCGAGCTGGATCATTTCCCCCTCAGGGCCGGTGACGTAAAGCTCCTCGAGCTGTTGCGGGTTCAGCCGCTCGACCCGCAGGGCCTGCGGAATGACCTTGTAACTGCGCCCATCGATATTGAAGCGGTTGACGAAACCGCCACTCAGCAGGATGCCCACATCGGCGCCGACCTGCTGCATGGTCAACCCCAGGTCCGCTACCCGATCCCGGTCCAGCACAAGTTCGGACTGGGCTTTGTCGATCTTGGTATCGATAATCGGTGGAAAGGCGAACATGCCCGACTGCATGGCCTGCATCTGAATCTGCTGGGCAAATTCCAGAATGTCCCGGGGCTCAGCCGTCGACGCGATCACGAACTCGACCGGGAAATCGCCCCCGCCAGGCAAGGCCGGCGGAGTGACCGGAAACATGCTGATGCCGGCAATGTTGTTCAGCTTCTGCGCGATTTCCGGTTTCACCTCGAATACGGAACGCTCGCGATCGTCCCAGTCGTCGAGCACCATGCCACCGAACCCGGATGAGGGGAAGGTCAACTGGAAGGTAAAGGCAGTTTCTTCCACACTCCTGAAGGCATCGTCAGCCTGCGCCGCGTACCGCGTAGCGCTTTCGATGGTCGCATTACCGGAGCCATCGACGATACCGAAAATGATGCCCTGGTCTTCGGTGGGTGCCAGTTCCTTGGCCGACATGATGAACATGGGCACGCACAGCAGGGTGATCACGACCCAGACGAGATAGACTGCGGGTCGTGCCTTGAGGGTGCCGTTCAGCAGGCTCGAGTAACGACGCCTGACCCGGTCGAACGCGTCATTGACCTTCTTCTGGAAACCTTTCTCGCCATCACCTTCCCGGAGGAGTGTGGCCGACATCATCGGGGAGAGTGTCAGCGCCACGATGCCGGAGATGGTGACGGCGCCCGCCAGCGTAAAGGCAAACTCGCGAAACAGTGAGCCGGTGAGCCCACCCTGGAGCCCGATAGGCAGATACACGGCGACCAGTGTCATGGTCATGGCGATGACCGGACCGAGCAGTTCACGTGCGCCCAGCAGCGCCGCCTCCAGTCGCGACTGCCCTTCGCTGATGTGCCGTTCGACATTCTCGACGACCACGATGGCGTCATCCACCACCAGACCCACTGACAACACGACGGCCAGCAAGGTGAGCAGGTTGATGCTGAAGCCGAACACCTGCATCAGGAATACAGCGCCGATCAGTGAGATCGGAATGGCCATGATCGGTACGATCACGGAGCGTATCGAGCCCATGAACAGGAAGATCACCAGCATGACGATGATCAGGGTTTCCGTCAGCGTGGTGATGACCTCCCGTATCGAACTGGCAATGTACTCGGAGGCATCGTAGGCGACATCGGCCGTCATGCCGGTGGGCAGGGTGCTCTTGATTGTGTCGAGCTCATCTCGCACGCCTTTGATGACGTCCAGCGTATTGGCGTTGGGTAACGGCCAGATACCCATGAAGATCGCCTCGTCCCCGTTGTAACGCACCTCGACATCGTAGGCGTCAGCTCCCAGCTCGACAGTGGCGACATCCCTGATGCGAACCAGCGCACCATCGGCCGACTTCAAGGTCAGGTTCTCGAACTCCTCGACTGTCTTCAGATCGGTATTGGCTGCCAGGTTCACCTCGATCAGCGCGCCTTTTGTCTTTCCCAGTGCGGACAGGTAATTATTGGCACTCAGTGCCTGGCGCACTTCCAGCGGTGTGATGTTGTGGGCGGCCAGCAGCCTGGTATTCAGCCAGATGCGCATGGCGAAATTGCGTCCGCCGAGAATCTCGGCACGCTGGACGCCATCCTGTGCGGCCAGTCTTGGCTGAACCACGCGCGTCAGGAAATCCGTGATCTGGTTCGGCTCCAGTATGTCCGAGGTGAAACTGAGGTAGGCAGAGGCTACGGTGCTGTCAGCGGACTCGACATTGATCACCGGGATTTCCGCCTCAGGCGGCAGATCGCCACGCACCTGATTCACCTTGGAACTGATTTCCGAGAGTGCCTTGATCGGATCGTAGTTGAGCTCCAGGCGAACCTTGACGGTTGACAGCCCCAGCTGGCTGGACGACTCGACATAGTCGACACCGTCTGCACCTGACACCGCACGCTCCAGCGGAGTCGATATAAACCCCCGAACCAGTTCTGCACTGGCACCGATATAGGCAGTATTGATGGTGACTACCGCGTTGTCATTACGCGGATACTGGCGAATGCTCAGACTGCTGATCGCCTGTACACCGGCAATCAGGATCAGCAGGCTGACGACGACAGCCAGGACCGGGCGTTTGACAAAGATGTCGGTGAATTGCATGGCCGGCCTCAGGAATTATCGGGTTGCGGCGTCAGGCTTGGCTCTGAGCCCCCGTCATTGACCACCACCGTAGCACCGCTGCGCAGTTTGAACAGGCCGTCATTGGCCACCGTCTGGCCCTCGTCCAGGCCTTTGCTGACTTCCACGAAATCGCCGCGTCGCTCACCGAGCTGAACAAACTGCTGGCGTGCGCTGAGCTGATCGTTCTCATTGTTCTCGAGGACAAAGACGGAATCACCGTAAGAGGCAAAGCTGACGGCTGTCAGTGGAATCATCAGTACCGGCCTGGATTCCGGGAGGATCACCTCGGCGCTGGCAAACATGCCCGGAAGCAACACCGGCGCAGCACTGCCGTCATCGGCGGTGACGTCGAGCGTGGCCTGGGTGCGGACCGTTCTCGTGGTGGTATCGATCTCGGTATTGATGGCGGTGATACTGCCGGTGAACTGGCGACCGGGTACCGCGTCTGTGGTCACCCGTACATCCAGTCCTTGCGTGACCCTGGCCAGCGCCTGTTGCGGCAGGGAGAAATTGATTCGCATCGGATCGAATGCCTGCAGGGAAACGATGGCCACACCCTGCGAGAGGTCCTGGCCGATGTCGACCAGACGCAGGCCGAGTCGACCGTCGAATGGCGCGATGATCTTCTTCTTTGTCAGGCTCGCCGTGATGTTGTCCATCTGCGCCTGCGCGGCACTGGCCTGAGAGCGCGCCGCGTCCAGTTCGGCACGCGAGACGACCTTGCTGCGGTACAGTCTGGATACTCTGTCCAGGTTGCTCTGTGCCAGTCCGAGATCCGATTCTGCCGCACTCAATTGTGCCTTCTCGGTACTGGTCTCCTGTTCCAGCAGCAACTCGCCCGCCGCCACGCGTTCACCTCCATCGAAGTGCAGCTTTGACACGCGACCTGGCAGGTCGGCGGTGATGACCACTCCCTGGGCAGCCTCCAGGGTGCCGATTGCCTGGATGGTCATTTCCCAGTCGGCCGCCTGGACCACGGCAGCGGTTACCACCGTGGGTGGCGCTTGCATGGATGCACCTGCCGCAATCAGATCCCTGATCTGCAGCGCCTTCACGCCACCCAGGACACCAACCAGGATCAATAGCCCCAGAATGGAAAAGGCAATTCTCTTTTTCATGATGACAACTGAGTTGAGGGTGGGCCGCCGAGAGCAGGGCAGCAGTGAACCACACGAGCAATGGTACGTAATCTGATCAGCTTAGACCGGGACGCGCTCATCAACAACCCGGTTCCAGGTACATCCAGACTGCATCAGCAGATCGGCAGTATGCTCACTACATTGCGACGAGCGATGAGAACCGCCGGTCAAATTGAGAAACAGTAGTCATGTTTGCCGTGTTGATGCGGGGATTTGAGTGTTCCAGGCACCAATGGTCTGTCTGTAAGCGGCAGATTACAACACCCGTTCCGGCACGGTTGTTATGCCGCTGTGAATCATACGATTTCGTATGCTTTCCGGTTCACTCCCCTTTTTTGGTGTCGCGAATGCACTGCTCGTAAAAGTTGTATATCGCCAGGCTCAACACGAAAGCGACGATCACTATGAAAGGCAGCGCGCCATCGAATCCGGCAAAACCGTCAGCGATACTCTTGGCCAGGCCAATCACGAAAGTCGCCATGATCGACACCCCCGCCACGCCGGTGATGATGGAGGTGGTTCGTGAAATTTGCTTGTTCATCAGTCTTCAGCCTGTCCTTCAGTTGGCGGAATCGGTGAGCGCATCGAGCAACCAGTGCGCGGTGCGCATCAGCCGATCATCGCGATCATGGGCGCCGACGAGTTGAATGCCCATGGGCATGTCATGCTCGCCGGTCAACAGAGGCATGGACAGGCAGGGCAGTCCGCACAAGGTCCAGATCACGCAGCAGATCGGGTCACCCGTCCCCTGGCCCAGAGGCGGCGCGATGCCGGTTGCCGACGGGGTCAGTATGCCATCATAGTCGTGGAAAAATGTATCGAACCAGTCCTGCGCGGCAGCCTGGATACCCAGGGCTTCGGCGTATTCGTCCTGTGTGCGGCTCTCTGCCCGCGTGAGCCCTGCCACGGCAGTCTCACTGAGCTGGTCCCGGTGCAGCGTCCATAGATCCTGCAGGCTGCTGAGAATTTCAACGTCGTAGATGATCTGGTGACAGCCGGGCAGGGCGGCGAAGGAACGTGGTGCCTGAATGGTTTCCAGGGTGGCACGGGTTCCGGTCCTGATGACCTCGCAGAATTCCTGGATTCCTGCCTTGAGAGAATCCGCATAGCGATTTGCGTAGGGCATGTCGATCCAGGCAAACGCAGGCTCGACGGGTACCGCAGCATGATAACCGGCCAGCAGCTCCGGCCGAGGTGCCAGATACGAGACGCTGTCCTGCGAGTCGTATCCCTTGAGTGCGTCCGAGAACAGGCAGATATCACCCAGATCATTGCCGAATACCCCGGGCTGGTCCAGCGATGGCGATGTCTGCAGAATGCCGCGGCGCGACATCAGTCCACGTGAAGGCTTGTAGCCAAACACACCGTTAAAGGAGGCCGGGCGAATCACCGAGCCGCCGGTTTGCGTACCCAGTGTCAGGGGAACCTGGGCGGCGGCAACCGCTGCGGCCGAGCCGCTGCTGGATCCTCCCGGACTGAACTCGGGATTCACCGCGTTGCGTGTTTTGCTCGGATGCATCCAGGCCAGCTCTGTCGTCACCGTCTTGCCAAGTATCAGGGCACCGGCCTCCAGCAGGCGTTCGACCAGCGCAGCATTGCTCCCGGGTTGTCGGCCGAGGAAGATCGAACTGCCGCGCTCGGTCGGGTACATCGTTGTATCGATAATGTCCTTGAGCCCAACCGGCACCCCGTGCAACATCCCCAGGGCCCTGCCCTGTCGACGACGCTCATCGGCTGCGCTTGCCTGAGACAGCGCAAGATCCCGATCCAGATGAACCCAGGCACCGATTGCCGCCTCCGTTTCGGCGATGCGATCCAGGCAGGCCTGTGTATAGCTCACCGCCGACAGGGCGCCTGATTTCATGCGGCTCACGCAGTCGCGCACGCTGCCCGGCGGCGGCGCTGTTGCCAGCGGCGGCGAGGTGCCGCCGATGCGTGTGGAGGCGTCACTGGTGCCGCCGGAAGGCATTGATGAGCTCATGAATAATCCGGCTTGCTAAGGAATATACTCGCCAAACAGCGCGTCAGGCAGCCACAGCGCAATGCCCGGGAACGTGTACATCAGTACCATGGTAAAGATGACGATACCCAGATACGGCAGGATGCCCTTGAATATCATCATCAACTCGATCTGCTTCTTCAACACCCCTTTCAGGTAATACGCCGACATGGCCATTGGCGGAGTCAGGAAGGAGGTCTGCAGATTCAGCGCCACCAGCATGGCAAAGAAATAGGGATTGACACCGAACGTGTCGAGCATAGGCAGAAAGATCGGCACGAAGATGATCAGGATTTCGGACCACTCGAGAGGCCAGCCCAGTATGAAGATGATCAACTGCGCCAGGACCAGGAACTGCCAGGGTTCCAGCTCCATGGCCAGCACCCAGTGTTCGATGACATCGTGTCCGCCAAGGTAGGAGAAGACCGAGGCAAAGGTCCAGGATCCGACGAACAGCCAGCACACCATGGCTGTCGCCTTGGCGGTGAGGAAGACCGATTCCTTCACTTTGTTCCACGACAATGAGCGGTACAGGGCTGCCAGCACGAGTCCGCCCATGGCACCCATCGCGGCAGCCTCGGCGGGTGTCGCCAGGCCACCCAGAATGGAGCCGAGTACCAGCATGATCAGTACGGTCAGGGGCACGAACGATGTCAACAGGTTCAGCCAGATCTGTCCGGTCGACGGGGCGTCTTTCATGTCGGGCCTGGGCGCGATCGCAGGATTGATCCAGACGCGCACGAGGATATAGACGATGTACAGGCCCGCGAGCAGCAGGCCGGGAAATACCGCCGCTGCGTACAAGCGCAGTGGCGACAGTTCGGCAATGGCGGCGTAGACGATCAACATGATCGATGGCGGGATCAGGATGCCCAGTGTGCCACCGGCGCAGATGACGCCGGCTGCAAAATCCTGCCGGTACTTGGCCTCGGCCATCGCAGGATAGGCCAGCAGCCCCATCAGCGTGACGACTGCGCCGACGATTCCGCTGGCCGTGGAAAACACGGCGCAGGTAATCATCGCGGCAATGGCCATGGAGCCTGGAAGGTTGCGAGCTGCCAGTTGCAGTGACGAGAACAGGCGATTGACTATGTTGGCACGCTCCACCACATAGCCCATGAACAGGAAGAGCGGTATGGCCACCAGAATGTCGTTCTCCATGACAGAGTAGGTATTCTGGTTCAGCAGGTAGAAAATCTGGTTGTCGAAGATTTCGGAGAAGGTGGTCACCGAGCCTTCGGAGTAATAGGCGTAGTAACCAAATGCGACACCCATTGCCAGCAGCGTAAAGGCAATCGGGAAACCGAGCAGCACCAGCACGATGAACAGGGAAAGCATCAGGATGGCGACTTCAGGATTCGACATGTTTGCTGTTCAGGTTGTGGTCAGAAGAAAGGAGCGGTTTCAGGTGTAAAGAATGGCGTCAGCGACCGAAATTATTTTGAATCGGTCGTCGAAGACGGTGTATTGCCGGCAAACCCGGCATCCTCTTCCATCAGCAGCGTCTCGGTTTCACTGACATCTTTCAGCCGTTCGGTCCAGACGCCCGTGCGAATCGCTATCCAGCAACGCATGAGCTCGGCAATTCCCTGGATGATGAGCAGGCCGCCAGCGAGTGGAATGAGCGTCTTGAAGAAATACACCTGAATCCGGGCCGGACTGTTCCAGCTGACCTCCTTGTAGCGCCAGGAGTCCGAGGCAATCTCGGCGCCATACCAGAACAGGGCGAGAATGCCGGGGAAAAAGAAGATCAGATACAGTACAAAATCCAGGGAGGCCTGCACTCTCACCGGAAACAGTCGATAGATGACGTCCGCCCTGACATGCCCGTCCTGGGCGAGCGCATAGGGCCCCGCCATCAGAAACAGTGCACCGTACATCTGCACCATCATGTCGAAGGCCCATACCGTCGGGCTGTTCAGCACGTAACGGACGAATACTTCATAGGTTACGGACAGTGTCAGTATCAGTATGCACCAGCCGAAAGCACGGCCGACCCAGATACTCAACGCCTCGATGAAATGGATTGTGGATTTCATGCGGGCAACTACTCCAGCAGGCGAAACAGGAAACGACAACGGGAGCCAGGCGCGGCTCCCGCTGTTTCAGACGTGTCGCAAAACCTCCGGGGATGGTCTGCGCACAAGTTGCGCAGGCATCCGTTTGGCATGCTCAACCAAAGTAATGGTTGTACGCCAACTTGTAGTCGGGCTGGTTCAGGTTCAGATAACCCAGTACGTTTTTTGCGTAGTCTCGTTGCGATTCGATGACCTTTGCAAAGAATGCATCTCCGCCGGACATGCGCTCGACGACGACATCCCAGGCCTCGAGTTGCGCTGCCATGACCGAATCGGGTGTTCGATAGACGTTCACTCCCTGTTCATCACGCAAGGTGTTCAGGTCATCGGCATACCGCTTGGTATTGTGCCAGTAGAAATTCGAGTTTTCCGCCTCAGAGGCGTATTTCAGGATCGCCTGCAATTCCGGCGAGAGCGCGTCGTACTTCTTCTTGTTGAAAGTGACTTCAAAAAATTCCTGGGACTGATGGAAGCTCGCCAGGTGATAGTGCTTGGAGACGTCCTGCATACCGAAATCGCGGTCGGAGGTCGGGTTGTTGAACTCCGCGGCATCGATCAGGCCTGATTTCATCGCCGGCTGAATCTCTCCACCCGGGAGCTGGACCACCGACATACCCATTTCCAGCAGTACGTCCGCCGCCAGCCCCACGGTTCGGTACTTCAGGCCCTTCATCTGCGCAGCATCTGTGATCTGCTCATTGAACCAGCCCAGCGGCTGTGCCGGCATGGGACTGTTGAAGAAGCTGACCAGGTTCAGCCCCAGGGAGGCCATGAGCTCGTCGAACAATTCCTGTCCGCCGCCATAATAGACCCAACCAAGAACTTCCTGACTGGACCAGCCGAAACACGGGCCGGTACCGAACAGTGAGGCGACAGGGGATTTGGAGTACCAGTACGCGGGCACATAGTGGGCTGCATCCAGCACGCCCCGATGCACGGCATCCTGCATCTGGCTGGTCTTGACCACCGAGTCCACCGGCAGCAGGTCGATCTGCAGCGCATCGCCTGCCATGGAATTGACTCTGTCGACGTAAGACTGAGCGTTTTCGAGGAAAATCCCGCCCCCCCATGCCGCCTGCATTTTCAGCGTCACCGGGGCTGCCCTGGCGATACCCGGTGCGGTGATGACACCGGCCGCCGTGGCTGCCGTGGCCGTGGCGGTGAGTGCGGAGCCCTTCAGGAATTTACGACGATTGATTGTTTCGTTCACGTGGAAGCTACCTTTGGTTTGCTCATATTGGAACTACCTTTGGGACTGTACGTCACTAGTGCAGCCGGTACAAGCCTTTGAACCGTGAGCTGATCGAGACTTCCTGCTGAGGCCGTCAGCGTAGCTTCCCCGGGGCGCTTCCGGGCCGATGGCGCTCACACCAGCTGATCACCGGGCACCTTGCCCGCAAAGAAGGCATCCAGATTATCCAGGGCGCGGAATCCCATGGCGTCCCGGGTCTCGAAGGTCGCACTGCCGATATGCGGCAGCATGAAGATATTCCGGTGCGCTGCAAATGCCGGATTGCCCCCCGGTTCAGTGGTGAAACAGTCGAGTCCGGCGGCCGCCAGATGTCCGCTGTCAATTGCGTCCAGTAAGGCCTGCTCATCGACCAGCGCGCCGCGCGCGGTATTGATCAGGATGGCTCGATCTGGCAGCTGCGCCAGGGTACGGGAATTCATGAGACCGGTTGTCTGAGCAGTTGCCGGGCAGTGCAGTGACAGAAATTCTGACCGGGGTAGCAGCGATTCGATGGATGCGTGGTAGGTGGCACCCTGTTCGTCGTGTGTGCTCAGGCGGTGGCGATTGTGGTAGTGCACCTCCATGTCGAATCCCCGGGCCCGGCGAGCCATCACCTGGCCCACCTTGCCCATGCCAATGATGCCCAGTCGCTTGCCGGTTACCTGCCTGCCGACCATGAAGGAGGGGCTCCAACTGGTCCATTGGCCACTCCTGACCAGGGCATCTCCTTCGCTGGCCCGTCGCGCTGCGCCCAGGAGCAACAGCATGGCTATCTCCGCTGTGGCATCGGAGAGCACATCAGGCGTGTTGGTGACGACGATACCGCGCGCCTTCAGCGCCTGCAGATCGCAGTGATCCACGCCCACGGAATGATTGGCGATGATCCTCAGGCGTGGTGACAGACGGGCGACGACATCGGCTGAAAACACTTCGGAATGACAGGGGATCATGGCATCGACCTCGGCGCTTCTGGCGATGATGGTGTCAGCAGTGGCCGGTTCATCGGCCGGATCGAAGATCACCTCGTAGTGAGTACGTGCGCGCTCCAGCGTGTTGGCTGACAGGGCGCGGGTAATCCAGACAACGGGTTTGCTTGGCATGCAGTGTCGAATCTCGCGTCAGGCAGGGCTCTGACGTGTAACATATTCGTTGCCGGTGAACAATCCGTGCATTGGCGGATCACGGTTGTCTCACTCTTGCCATGTCAGGTGCCGGCGAGTATATTGAGGAAGGAGTCAAAATAACGAGCGATACCATGGGTCCTTATCAAATCATGGGAATCATCGCATGCTGTACGATTGTATTTGCGGGGGTAGTGACGCTTCTGACCATGCAGGGGATGCATATCCTGCTGGCGTTGCTGGTGGTCTATCTGGTTGCGATCTGGTGCATGTTGGGTATGCAGCGCCGAGCAAGAGAGAGCTACGAGATCAGGGAAGAATTCAGATCGCGCAGTCACACTGGTGAATCCCTGCCGGGTCGTGTGCGTTCAAGTGATTTCCAGAGTCCCGGCAGAGCGGTCGGGCAACAGGCTGTACATCACCAGCTCAGAGTGTAGTCCGGAGCACTTCCGTGCATCGACAGGCTGTGCTGTACACCGTGGCAGAACTGGCTGTCGGGAATAACTGCCGAGCCGATACCCGGCTCTCTACAGGTCGGAAATCAGTGGCCGTGCCTTGGCCACTTTCTTGACCAGCCGCGAACTCAGCTTGTTTTCGACGCTGCGCGCCACTTCCTCCAGGCTGCGCCTCGCCCTGACCTGCTTTTCATGCAGCACCAGTTGTCTGGCCATGGTCGAGATGTCTTCCTGGGTCCGGCTTTTTTCACGCTCCAGTTCCCTGATGAGGCTACTGATCGTAGCCTGCCGGTTGGCCAGCGCATCACGTATCTGTTCCACTTCCGCTTCGAGCTGGGCACGCGTCTGTATGGCCTGCCTGGCAAAGGCTATTGATTTGTTCGCCGTGCTCAGAGCCTTGGCCCGTGCGGCAGTACTGCGACGGACCTCCTGTTTGGCCTTGACCAGATTCTGCTTGATGTTCACCACGGTCTGTTCGAGTTCGATGCGCTTCTCCTGCTCGCGGGCGGCATTCGATTCGTAGGTGGTCAGCCGGTTGATGGAGCGTGCCAGTTTCTCCTCGAGACGGATCACGGCATCTGCCTTCCTGGACTCATAATCACGCGATTCACTCTCGAGCACGGACAGTGCCTTGCGGGTGATCCGGAGATGCTTGGCTGTCTCCTCGTGAGAAGCCTGTTCATCGAGCAGGCGCGCTTCCAGTTCCGCAGTGGCGTGAAAAGATTCCTGCTCTCTTTCCATGGCCGGTTCAGGCGTTGCCGCCTGCACATCCGCTGCGGTTTCCGGGGCCGTGATCACGGCATCGGGCGACTCACCCGTCTCGAGTTCGGTCCCGGTGACGGGGTCCGCTTCATCGCTCGCGGCGGTAGCGTCCAACTCGTCCAGGGTGTAGTGAAATTCTTCGAACACGGTGTCATCCAGCGAATCTGCAAGATTGAGGTCGATGGCGTCCGGTTCGCAGGTACTCAAGGCCGGACCCGCCAGATGTGCATCCACGGTTCCGGTCTCTGCAGACAGGTCAGGAAGGTATACCTGCCCGGCTGTTGCAAGCTCACGGTGCACATGTCTTCGATAAATGAAGTACCCGACGAAGCCCGGTGTGAGTAAAGCACCCATGAACAGTGCCGTTGGACCCAGTAGAGTTCTGGCGCCCTCCAGTGACATGCCATAGGCCATGTGGAGGCCCATGCCCAATACCAGTGATACCGTAAGACCCGTCCACAGACCCAGCAGCCAGGAAGGTCTTTCTTCCACGTAGAAGGGTTTGGTAAATGGATTGAGACGTCCGGCGAGACCGACAAACAGTGTGTATCCCAGTAGTGCGGGCAAGCAGTACTTGAAGATGAGCAGAGTCATTTTACGTATCCACAATCGGGTTGCTATGAGAACGGGTTAGCAAAATGGATGCCCTGTTTCGTCAGTTTGCGGAAGTGATCAAGGCAATCGGACTGCGGATACCGGCAAAGTCACTCAAAGTCCGGCTGGCCGACAATGGGAATTGAATCATTACAAATTGGTCAGATATTTTGGCGCTGTCAGTCAGTTGGGAGCACTCACGGCGGGCTACACTTGATGATCTGACGGTGGCTTTGAGGTAGGTATGCGCTCTGCTAGGTCGATCTTGCCGATAATGGTTCTGGCGTTCATGCCCGCGACTGGCCTGATAGCCGACATGCACCATGTGCCGTTGGCCGAATCGAATTACCAGGATTGGTCCGGATCGCTGGTGCAGACGACATTGCCGGACACTTCCGTTCTCAGCGAATACATCGCTCACACCTATTCGGGCAGCACCGCAGGAGCGTCGCTGCGATTGACGTTTGCGCCCAGATTCAACTGCAGTCCCATGATGGCGTTGGTCGTGCGCGATCCCGGCGGCGACATTGCTGCCTCAGGGAAGCGGGTAACGTTGATGGTGGATACCACACGGGTAGACTTTCCGGCGCTCATCGATCAGGACGAGGCAAGCCTGCGCTATTCGTACAATGCCGACAGTGAAGAGCAGCAGAAGCTCAGGGCGCTGCTGGACGTATCAAGCCGGGCAACGATGCAGTGGGAGATGCCGGACGGGGATGCAACAGAACCGGCGGAAGCTGACGCATCTGCCCGCCACACCGTGACATTCTCGTTGCTGGGTTCGCGCCTGAGCGCTCAGTCGGTTGAACGCCACTGTAAAAGTCACGTGCCTATTCCGTTTGGCGAGTAGGCCCGTCTTGCCTGCGCCCCCGTTGCGGATGTTCAGGCGGCTCGGTGGCGAATTCCACCACGCGGTCCATCCAGTGATGCGTATCGACTGAGCCCGGCCGCCCGAGGCAGGGAAGTGCTGCGTGGATAGCGTCGAACTGCAGGTGCACCCGCTCGTAGTAGGCGCGTGTCACAGTGACGGACAACACACTGTCCGCGTCCCGGATTATGTGCAGTTCGCCCGTACCGGCCATCGCATCAGCGATCGCCTGCCTGATCTCCTTTTGCGGTGCCCTGCGATTCAGGCCAAGGCGCGCCATGTAGTTTCTCATGCCGATACTTCCAGCAGGGCACGTTTGGCCATCTCGAATTTCCCCAGTTGACGCTCTACCAGATTGCGCTCACGGACGCTGAGCAGGTTGAACAGCTCCGCTCTGCAGCGATGCCGGGCGCGCTCGAAACTGTCCAGGATGTCCTTTTCTTCGAGATCACCTCCGAGGGGCAAGCCCAGTTTCACCCGGTACTGGATGTCGCGGTGTTGGCGGGAGACCGACCGGGCATCCCAGCGCTTGAGTTTGTCCGTACTCTGTTTCTCCCACCATTGCGGCAGGTCGGGTCGTGGCAATGGCGGCAACTCCTGTCCGTAAGCTGACCGGTACAGGGAATCCAGCCTTTCCTGGCCAAGCCCGAACACGTCTGCCAGAAACCTCAGCAAGGTATTCTGTGCCGGTGTCAGCGCGTTTTCATTGACCAGAAGAGCCATCAGCAGGTTGATGATCTGCTCGCATTGTTCGCTCGGCAGATTACTCTGCAGCCAGTACAGATTGTCGGCAAATGCATCCACATCCTGCATGAGTACCCAACGCTTGATCAGTTCATGCTCGTCGGGTTCGCGGAGCTGGAAAATCCTTTTTTTCAGTTCCGGCTCATATCGCTCATCGGCGTAAGCTGTCCAGTAGATGAGAAACTCGATCGCCAGCGTACTCTGCATCGACGCCTCCTGCCTGGACAGCCAGCTGAAGTAACCGTCTCGTTCCAGCCCGGGAACCGGCGGGGCAGCCGAGCGGTGGGCCGGTCGATGAAATTCATCCGCAGGCGCTTTCAGTATCGTATCCGAGGGGAGGGCCGCCTCTGAGGTCTTGTCGCCAAACATTTCCTCCACTTGCGACGCAAAATCCGGGGCTTGCTCACCGCCGGAGTCCCGGGTACGGGAAGTGTGCCCGAACTGATCGGCCGCGACGTCGTTCGCCATAACGTCCTCCTCCACAGCGTCCTCCTGCAGTGCTTCATGCTCAGGGGAGGTGTGTGGCACAACACCGACACGATCCCGCAGCGGGTAGGGATGTGCCGGCGCGACGTACTCCGATTCGTTCGACCGGCCACGCGTGAGCCGCCAGTAGCCAAGCAGGAGCACCGGCAGGCCAAGTGCTGCAAACAGCATGATCCGGTTGATACCCGTCAGGCCGGCCAGGGTGGATTGCGTGCGCTGCAGCAGGTCTGCGGCAAAGTCGGCCGAACCCTCGTCGGCGCTTTCGTCCTGCAAGCCGGACTCTGCAGGTTCCGTCGCTGCCCCGGCGTCCGCATCAGGGGCGGATGAGACCGCGTTCGCCAACTGGCTGGCAGAGTCCGTCTCCGGCACCTGGCCGGACGGTGCCTGCGGCACCTGAGTGGACGTCGATTCTGCGGTGAGCATCGAGGAATCCACCGCCACTGCGGCCGGATCGGACTGTGCCGGGTCATCGATTTGGAGGATCGCCTCTGGCCTCCCACCGGCAGCTTGCCTCAGCGTGCTGACAACGGTTGCGCTTTCCGCAGCCTCATCCGGGTCAGTTACGCTGGCCGCAGCTGCTGCACTGTCTGCAGTCGCCTCACCCGGTATGAGCAGTGGTGCGGCGCTGTCCGCAAACTTCGCCCTGCCGCCGACGGCCTCGAGCAGGCAGCTGCGATAACCGGCAGCGTCGACGTTCTGCGCCGAGCAGCGCAGTTGCAGGGCATTTCTGTCCAGCAACGCCAGTGATGTGAGATCGGCTCTGGGCACTGCCAGCATCCGCGTGATCGCGGCCTCGATGCAATCTCTGTAGCGACGGACTCCGCCGCTGGTCTGGGTATCGAAACAGCTTTGCTGCACCGCATAGGTTTCGTCGTCGCGTAACCGGTCGAGTTCGGGTTCCGCAGTACCGGCGAGACTGGCTGCCTGTTCTTCAGAACAACGCCCGTAGGCATCGGAATCGAGAGGGCCTGACGACTGGCAGAATTGCTGGATGGCATACTGTTCATCGAAGGACAGACTGCTGATCAACCGTTGCGCAGTGCCCTGCTGAAACTCATCCGAACGGGTGTCCAGTCGGGACAGGATGCACGCGCGATAGGCAGCAGCACCCTGTTTGAATTGCACGGGCAGGCACAGTCGTTCGATATTCGCCTGTTCGCCCGCCGAGAGTTCATCCAGCAGGTGACCGACCGGCGCAGGTGTGGTTGGTGAGGCGCTCGGTGTGTCGTCAGATGCGGCATCGTCCTGTGCGCCGGATTGGGCAGGCAGCAGCGACAACGCCAGCGCAAGGCAGGTGATCACGAGAGGGGAACCAATGCCACGCTCGCGGCAGCCGGGTCGGCCCGTTCGCAGTGAAGCGTCCCGGGTTTCAAAGGCGCGGGACTGTCTGACCGGATATCTCATATCAGGAGTTTAGCGCCGAATTACCACTGGCTGCCAGAAAACAGCGTCAGTGATCGACCTGCAAGCTTACCGGGCCGTCCCCCCCGCGCTATGGTCAATGCTGTCGAA
The DNA here is from genome assembly GCA_013002205.1 of Granulosicoccus sp. Classification (GTDB taxonomy): domain Bacteria; phylum Pseudomonadota; class Gammaproteobacteria; order Granulosicoccales; family Granulosicoccaceae; genus Granulosicoccus. The sequence goes on along the minus strand of JABDKN010000156.1, from coordinate 20,574 downwards.
CTCGTGTGCCTTCACACGGTTCGACGTGTACCATGCCTCGCGTGAAGTCGACCGGTCAACGGCTGTTGCTGCGCGCAGGCATTGCGCTGGCAGGTATTCGAATGCGGGTAAGTCTCAGATGATTCAACTGCTGTTCAACGGACAGTCGGCTATTTTTGTACTGCTACTGTTTACCATCATCCTGGCGTTGTCCTTTCATGAGTTCGGTCATGCCTGGACGGCGAAAATGTACGGTGATGACACGGCAACCCGGTTGGGTCGCCTGACGATCAATCCGGTGGCGCATATCGATCCGCTGGGCCTGATGATGATTATCCTGGTCGGTTTTGGCTGGGCGAAACCGGTGCCTACCAATCCCGCCAAGTTCAACTCCTTCTGGGCAAGCCTGGTGATTGCGGGGGCAGGACCGTTTGCCAATCTGCTTCTGGCCTTCCTGGCCATCAATCTGTACGCCATTGCGTTGAGCAATGGTGTTGCCTTCGTGCAAACAGAGTCTGCATCCACATTTTTCTATTTTTTTACGTATATCAATGTATTGCTGATGTTGTTCAACCTGATTCCGCTGGGCCCGCTGGATGGTCACTACATATTGCCGTATTTCCTGCCTCGCCACCTGGCCAGGAATTACCGCGATCTGAATCAGCGCTATGGCGGTTATGCCGTGCTGGGGCTCGTACTGCTCAGTTATGCCGGTCTACCGGTATTTGCCTGGCTGCGGGCCGGTGCGCAGTGGGTCATGAGTGCGCTGCTGGTGTTCTGACGCGCTCAGCCGATAGGGGTTGCAGACGCGGTCCGCTGATCACCTCAGGCGACATTCCTCGTGGCCAGGGGATGACCAGGTCCGACCGGCGGGACGAAAAAAGGCACCAGCTCGACACTGGTGCCTTTGGGTGTCATGCGGCAGGTGGCTGGCACTTGTGCCAGGCAGCTGCCTGTCAGGTCCTAGCTGCGGATCGCAAACTCGGGGTAAGCCTCCAGTCCGCACTCGGACAGGTCGACACCTTCGTACTCTTCTTCTTCGGTGACACGGATTCCGAACACCATCTTGATAATGGCCCAGACGACCAGGCTGGCGCCGAATGTCCAGATGAAGATCGCTCCGAGACCCAGGGCCTGTGTAGCAAAGTTCGCATCAGCATTACTCAAGGGTACGACCATCAGGCCCAGCATGCCGACCACGCCGTGAACCGATATGGCGCCGACCGGATCATCGATCCTGAGCCGGTCGAGGGTGATGATCGAGAAAACCACCAGCACACCGCCTACGGCGCCGATGAAGGTGGCCAGCAACGGCGAGGGCGCCAGCGGTTCTGCGGTGATGGCGACCAGGCCTGCCAGTGCTCCATTCAGCGCCATGGTCAGATCCGCCTTGCCCCAGACCAGGCGCACGGTCAGCAGTGCGGCGATGACGCCACCGGCTGCTGCCATATTGGTATTGACGAAGATGGCCGCCACCGCATTGGCATTTTCGAAGTTGGACACCTGCAGCTGTGATCCGCCGTTGAAGCCAAACCAGCCCATCCACAGGATGAATGTTCCCAGCGTGGCGAGAGGCATATTGGCGCCTGGTATGGGTATGACCGCTCCGGCCGGTCCGTATTTCCCACGGCGAGCGCCGAGCAGCAGAACACCGGCCAGTGCCGCACTGGCGCCACACATATGAACCACGCCTGAGCCGGCGAAATCCTGAAAGCCGGCGGCGTTCAGCCAGCCGCCGCCCCATTTCCAGTAACCCTGAATCGGGTAGATCAATGAGGTGAAGACCACGGCGAACATCAGGAAGGCCCATAGTTTCATGCGTTCGGCCACTGCACCCGACACGATCGACATGCCGGCCGCCACGAACACGACCTGAAAGAAGAAGTCGGAACGGGCGGAGTAGTACGGCGCATCGTCTCCGCCTGCCTGGAATACGGCCGCGTCGTTTTCCGCGCCGAGCAATACATTCAGGATCGGCAGGTAGCCGCCTTCGTAGTCACCGCCGGGGTACATGATGTTGTAACCGACGAACATGAACATGATGCAGGCCAGCGCATACAGGGCGATGTTCTTGGTCAGTATCTCAGCCGTATTCTTGGCCCTGACCATACCTGCCTCCAGCATGGCAAAGCCGGCGGCCATCCACATGACCAGCGCACCGGCCATTAGAAAGTAAAACGTATCGAGCGCGTAACTCAGTTCAGCAAGTTGTTCCATTGTGAGGATTTCTCTCTAAGTTCTGTTTTTATCCGGATGATCTGTGAGGCCTTTACAGGGCTGTGGGACCCGTCTCGTTGGTGCGGATCCGTACGGCGCGTTCCAGCTCGGTAACGAAAATCTTGCCGTCCCCGATCTTTCCCGAGCCTGCTGCGCCGGTAATGGCCTCGATCACAGCATCCAGCTGAGCGTCGTCGATGCCGATCTCTATCTTGGTCTTGGGAATGAAGTCCACCACATACTCCGCACCGCGGTAGAGTTCCGTATGGCCTTTCTGGCGGCCGAAGCCTTTGACCTCGGTGACGGTCATGCCTTGCACACCGATGGTGGAGAGTGCCTCTCTGACCTCCTCCAACTTGAAAGGCTTGATGATTGCCGTAACTAACTTCATGGATTTTTTTCCTGGTTTCGCGTCTAAGATGAGCTGGTGTTACACCATGCGTGCCATCTTATAATCCGTTTAAAAAACAGTTGCTTAGCATGACAAAACAAACATCTGAACTGCACGCCTGCTACATTGAGGTGCGCCCTGACGTGGTCGGTGCGCTAATTTGGTGCAACGGGTCGAAGCCGTTCGCCAGCCGCCGGGCGGCACGTAATGACGTAAGCTGTGATCCTGTTCGAGTGATGGTGGACGGTGTCGTCGCCATCCCTGCAACCTGACGAGGCCGTAAACCATGATCGATTCACGTGTGTTCGACGATATCTCCAAGTCGCTTGGCAAGCTGCTGCCGCCGGGAGTGGCAGACATGAAGGCGGACTTCGAACGCAATGCCAGGTCGGCAGTTCAGAGCGCCCTGGGAAATCTGGATCTGGTGACCCGCGAAGAGTTCGATGTCCAGACCGAGGTCCTGCGTAACACGCGCCAGCAGTTGAAGAGACTGGAGGCCCGGATCAGCGCGCTGGAGTCCGCATCCCGTGCACAGGGCGAGGCGGTCGACCCGACGTGACTGCCTGTCGGGTCAGCAGCGACTCATCGATCAGGGGCTCTGCCGATAGACGGCAGGCTGGCTCCGGAGAACCGGTGTGGCAACTTCACGCTACCGCCCAGTGATTTCAACGGCGATCCTGGGTCGAAATAAATCAGTGCAATCAATTGCATATAAGTACTTGCAGACAACCATGGTTCTCCGTGACACTGTATCCACGAGCCAGGTCAGTGCTCGATTACCCTTTGGAGACACCATGAAACGAACCCTGACTGCCACCTTGGTGAGCGTAGCTGCAGCATTGAGTCTGTCACTGGCGCACGCACAAGACAACGACTACGTGCTGAATACGGCATCCACTGGCGGCACCTATCACCCGGTGGGCACCGCCATCGCCACTTTGTCCAAGGTCAAACTGCTGCCAACCGAAAAATTCAGCCTGACGGCTGTCAACTCGGCCGGATCCGGCGCCAATGTGCAGGCTCTGGCGGCGGGCAATGCGCAATTCGCCATCCTGCAGGGGCTTTATGGCTCCTACGCGGCTACCGGTACGGGACCCGTTTCCGAACCGCAGACGGGCATGCGCTCCGTGTCCATGCTGTGGCAGAACGTGGAGCAGTTTCTGCTGGCCAACGAGTTTGTCGAGAGCGGTACCGTCAGTGACCTGTTCAAGGTCAAGGGCATGACCGTGGCGATGGGTGCAGAGAACTCCGGCACGCTTGGTTCGAACAAGGTCCTGCTCAGCGGACTGGGATTCGATTTCGACAATGATTTCGAGTTCGTCTACGCAGGTTATGGCCCTTCCGTGGATGCCATGGCCAACGGCCAGGTCGTCGCAGCCGGCATTCCCTCCGGTCCGCCAACCAGCGCCATCACCAAATTGATGTCCACCAATGAAGACAAGTTCACCTTGCTGACGGTCACCGGGGAGGAGGCGGTGGCGATGGACAGTGGTCGTGAACTATGGACTCCGTACACCATCGCAGCCGGCACCTACCCGGGCCAGGACGCCGACATCATGACCATCGCCCAGCCCAACTTTCTGGCGGTCAATGCGGATGTGGACGAAAACCATGTGTATCTCCTGACCAAAACCATCTATGAGAATCTGCCGTTTCTGCAGGCGATACACCCGGCGACCAAGGCCATGAACATCGATGCCGCCATGGCCGGACTGCCGGTTCCTCTTCACCCGGGTGCCGCTCGCTACTACCGGGAAGTCGGTCTCGAGATTCCGGAACGGCTGATCGTAAAATAATCGCCTGCCCCCGCTATCGGGCAGCACCATGCGCTCAGTCTCATCTTCGCTGGCAGGCAAACCTGATGAACTGCTGACGATCAGCGCCGGTGAGCGGGTCATGGCCGAGCGCAAGCGGCGACTGTTTTCGCTGGACCATGCGTTGCAGGAACCCTGGCCATGGGCCGGGGGGATCGCATTGATCTCGCTCTTCGCCCTGTGGCATGTCGCGACCAATGTGTTCATCAACGAGTCGGGAATGTGGCAGAACGCCATTCATTTCGCCGGTTTCGGGTTTCTCGCCGCGGTCACCACGCGCTCGGTCAACCGGGGTGAGCAGCCGCGCTGGTCGGTCTGGTTGAACCTGGCGTTCGGTGTGGCCATTGCGGCTTCATCGTTGTGGGTGGCGCATGCCGAAAACGGTCTGTATGAGCGCACGCTGGCGCAGACCGGCCTACCCTGGCAGTTCGGGCCATTGGACTGGCTGGCAGGCATCATCGTGGTGGTCGGGGTGGTCGAACTGACCCGCCGCCTGACCGGCTGGATCATTCCGATCCTGGTCATCATCTCGCTGTGCTACATCCTGTTTCTCGGCAAGGTGTTGCCCGGCGCATTCCGCTCGGCCAGCCTGCCGCTGGATGATGTCCTGTTCCGGTCCCTGTACAACGACGAGGGCATGTTCGGCATCATTACCACCATATCCTCGTCGAACATAACGTTGTTCATGATCTTCGGTGCCTTCCTGGTGGTCTCGGGTGCCTCCGAATTCGTCATCGAGATCTCCAAGGTAGTCGCCGGGCGATTTCGCGGTGGTGCAGCCTTCGTGGCGGTCATCTCCTCCGCCCTGACCGGTACCATTTCCGGCTCGGCCATTGCCAATACCGCCTCCACCGGCGTGATCACCATTCCGCTGATGAAGTCCAATGGCTTCCGGCCACAATTTGCAGCCGGGGTCGAGGCAGCGGCCTCCACCGGTGGTCAGCTGATGCCCCCGATCATGGGGGCAGGCGCCTTCATCATGGCCAGCTATACCGGCATCCCCTACGGCACGATCGTCGCCGTATCCGTCGTGCCAGCCTTGCTGTATTTCCTGTCGGTGGCGTTCATCGTGCGTATCGAAGCCATCAAGCATCACATCGGAACCGAGCAGGTCAGCGCCATCGATCGCCAGAAGTTGCTTGCAGGCCTGCTCAATTTCGTCCTGCCGCTGACGGTCATGACCGTCATGCTGGTGTCGGGCAGGACGCCCAGTTATGCCGCTTCGTTTTCGATTGCCACCCTGGTGGTGGTGAGCTGGATGACGCCCAACAAGATGGGTCCGAAAAATCTGCTGCGCGCCCTGTCGCTGGGTATCAGTACCTCGGTGATGACCGCCATCCTGCTGGTGGCGGTCGGTTTGATCAACAACGCCGTGACGACCTCGGGTCTGGCAAACACGTTCGCCCTGATGATTGCCCAGTGGTCACAGGGATCCCTGCTCATTGCACTGGGGCTGATCGCCGTGGCCTCCCTGGTGCTTGGTATGGGGCTGCCGGTGACAGCTGCCTACATTGTCCTGTCCATTCTTTCGGCGCCGGCACTGGCCGGCATGCTGGCCGATGGTCTCATCATCCAGCAACTGGTCGGTGGCATCACGGATCCTGCGGTGAGTGCCATGTTCATGCTGGTGGACCCGGAATTGCCGGCAAGGCTCGTCGCCGGTCTGACGCTGGTCGAGGCCCGGGAGCTGATCAGCACCATGCCCTTCGACCTGGCAGTGGCACTGCGCCCGCTGCTGGTCGACCCGGCGTTGATGACCACCTATCTGCTGACGGCTCACCTGATCGTGTTCTGGCTCAGCCAGGACAGCAATGTCACGCCACCGGTCTGTCTGGCAGCGTTCACGGCGGCCGGAATAGCGGGCTCCAGGCCGATGGCAACCGGTGTAGAGGCCTGGAAGGTGGCCAAAGGACTGTACATCGTGCCGCTGATGTTCGCCTATACGCCGATGATCGGTGCGCCATTGCCGGATCTGCTGCGTATCGGCGGTTTTGCCCTGTTCGGTATCTACGCCTTCAACGTGCTGATCCAGCGATACGCCGAAGGTCCGCTTCGATGGTGGCACTACCCACTGCTGCTGCTGGCCATGACGGGTGCATTCTATCCACTGCACTGGATGGCCAATATTAGCGGTGCGCTGCTGGTCGTACTGGTCGTGTGGTACAGCCAGCGTCCGGTACCGGTTCCACGCTGAGGCGTCTGCTGCCTGCTCGACACGTCCTGTAGGTAATACCAGTCGACCGGGTGTTCACGATGTGTTCCGGCCAGCCGGACTGTTAGGCTCCTGACAGAGTCCTGTTCGGAACACGGAGGTTCCATGTCCTACGCCACGGTTCATTCGTGCACGCTGGCCGGTATCCAGGCGTTGCCGGTGACCGTCGAGATACACATTGGCGGAGGCCTGCCTGGCATGTCCATCGTCGGTCTGCCGCAGTCGGCTGTGCGCGAGAGCAAGGACCGGGTCAAGGCGGCCATCCAGCACATGGGACTGCCGTTTCCGCAGGTCAGGATCATTGTCAATCTCGCCCCGGCGGATCTGCCCAAGCGAGGCGGACGCTTCGATCTGCCGATCGCACTGGGCATCCTGCAGGCAACCGGTCTGCTTCCCGGCAACTGCCTCGACGGGCTCCTGGTGCTCGGTGAACTGGGCCTGACCGGACAGCTGCGTCCGGTCAGCGGAATTCTGCCGACCGCCCACGCGCTGGCCGGCTCGCGATACAGTCTCTACATACCATCCGCCAATGCCGAGGAGGCGTTACGCAGTACCCGGACGCGTGTCCACGCGGTGGACAGTCTCCAACAGGCTGTTGCGCAACTCAAACGGCGTCGTCAGGAACCACTTGAACCGTTGACACGTTCTGCGAGCCGGCTCAGGGAGCCAGCGGCAGATGCACAGGCCTTGCCGGATCTGTCAGAGGTCCATGGGCAACACAAGGCGCGGCGTGCACTGGAGATCGCTGCCGCCGGCGGTCACAATCTGCTGTTCGCAGGTCCGCCGGGTACGGGTAAATCCATGCTGGCCAGCCGACTGCCCGGAATCCTGCCACCGATGAGTGAGGCAGAAGCCATGGAAACTGCATCGGTGGCCTCCATCAGCCATGCAGGTTTCGACGCCGGGGATTGGGGTTCGCGGCCCTTTCGGGCGCCGCATCATACAAGCTCTGGCGTGGCGCTGGTGGGTGGCGGCGTACATCCCATGCCGGGGGAGATTTCGCTGGCCCATCACGGGGTCCTGTTCCTCGACGAATTGGCCGAGTTCTCCCGCTCCGTTCTCGACGTGTTGCGCGAACCCCTGGAAACGGGACTCATTACGGTTTCCAGAGCGGCCAGGCAGGCTGAATTCCCGTCACGCTTTCAATTAGTGGCCGCGATGAATCCCTGTCCCTGCGGGTATTACAACGACACCAGGATCAGATGCGCCTGCACCCCGGACACGATCCAGCGCTATCAATCGCGCGTGTCCGGTCCGCTGATGGACAGGATCGATCTGCACGTATACCTGCAGCGCGAGCTGAACGTGGCCGTGCAGCTGTCTTCGGGAAGTGAGTGTGAATCCAGCGCGACGGTCAGCAAACGGGTTGCCAGGGCCCATGCCTGGCAACTGGCAAGGCAGGGGTGTCGCAATGCCCTGCTCTCGCCAGGCGTCCTGCAACGGCTCGGCAGGCACGATCGTGCTGCCCGGGACATGCTTGCCTCTGCAAGCACCCGGCTGAACCTGTCTCTGCGCGCCCAGCATCGGCTACTGCGCGTGGCACGCACGGTAGCCGATCTGCAGGGCAGCCAGGTGGTTCGCTGCGAACATCTGGCGGAGAGCCTGTCCTATCGTCGCGCGCCCGTGTTCGATGCGCTGTGAGTCATGGCAGGCGTGATGCGGTGCTCAGCCCGGGGCCTGCAAAGTGCGACCGGGGTCGCCACCTGTCCCCATTTCACCAAGCAGTGCAGGTAGCGAGCGGCTATCATTGCCAGATGAAGACGAGGGCTGATTCCGGGATGCAGGTTCACCCCGCTGGCAAGGTATGCGAGTAGCCACCTATACCCAGCGGAGTGCGGCGTCGCGTGGGTCGATTTATTCCCTGGGTGTATTGATCATGACGATCCTGATGGGCATCGGCGTACTGCCGACGATCGCCATTTTTTTCGGCGGGCTGGCAGAGCGCCTGCTGACCCCGTTGTGGCTGCTTCTCTATGTATCCGCCTTCCTCGGGTTGATGTTCACGCACGGCATCAACTGGATTTCCTGGCTGGTTCGCTATCGCATCCTGCTGGTACTGCTCATTCTGGGAACCATCATGTCGGTGTCCTGGTCGGTGGATGCAGGTGTGTCAGCCGAAAGGACAGTACACCTGGTCGGCAGCACCCTGCTGGCGATCTACATCGGCTTCTCGGTACCGCTGCTGACCACCTTGCGGGTATTTGCCGTCGTGCTGGCAATAGCGATGCTGGGTAGCATCGGGGTGATCATCGGCGTTCCCGAGCTGGGCATCGAGGCCTATGAGGGCGGGCAGGTCTGGCGTGGCCTTTTCAGCTCCAAGAACGATATCGGTTTCTGGGCGGCAACGGGTGTGTTGCTCTATGTCACTCTCAGTGATTCGACACAGACGCCTTACCGCACGATACTCTGCTTCCTGATGGCGGGAGTGTGCCTGGCGATCTTGCCGCTGAGCCAGTCGGCGACCTCCATGATGGCCATGCTGGTCGCCGGCGCACTGTCACTGTACCTGTTCATCGCCAGTCGCTTTCAACTCGGCTTCTTTCGCATGGCCTTCGTGGCCGTTCTGTTCGTCGCGGTCATCGCGCTGGCCATCGCCAACATCGATACCGCAGAACTGATCGGCCGCTCCGGCGATTTGACCGGTCGCAGTGAGGTCTGGCGACAGGTCTGGCGGCTGATCCTGGAACGTCCATTGACCGGTGTCGGCTATGGCTCGCTGTGGTTTCCGACGGAGGATACCCTCTGGATCCAGCAGAGCCTGACCGATTTCACCTGGGTGGTCTATCACGCACACAACGGACTACTCCAGATTGCCTCCGAGGTGGGTATACCTCTGGCCCTGATTGCCTTGCTGATGGTGGCCCAGCAACTGATCGAGATTTTCTATTGCCAGTATGAGCGCCAGCAGGTGGGTGTACTGTTCGTGCTGGCTTTCGTCGTGGCCTATCTCATCAGCAACTATTCCGAAGCCCGCTTTCTGGTAACCCGGGAATTGTTCTGGATATTTTTCCTGGCCTTGCCGATCAGCATGCTCCGGCAGATCAACCTGGTGTCGGCCGATACAATCGATGAGCGTGACGCTTACGCAGACGTTGACGCCAGGACGCCCTATGGTTCGGTACCCGGCAAACCCTGGCTGGGGCCGTTACCGCACGAACTCAGGCAACAGCGGAATGCGCAAGCCGGGGCAGCGGTCGGTGCGGGCGCTGCCATGTTGTCGCACCTGTCTGCTCATGACAGTTCATCAGGCAGCGTCGCGGGAGGCGGCCGGGGACCTGATGCATCCAGCCGCAGGGTCGATGTCGATCTTGCCGGGGAATCCCCTGCAGCGGATGAGCCGTACAATGGAACAGTCTCGTTGCCTGGTGTTGATGCACGCCAGGACATGGCCCATGACGAGACGCATGACCTGACCGATGCCGATGCCCTGTCAGCCGTGCAGAAGGATCTCAATGAACTGCGTGCACCGATCGAACATGACAGCCTGCACTATGACGATTCTCTCGACGTGGATCGGTATGACATGGAATTCGACCTGTCCGGTGAGTGGGTCGATATCGATCTGGATGACGAGGATGAGCAGGCCGGGTGATCCGCTCTGACAGAGTGCGACGGTTCGCAGGACAATGGCTGTCCTGGGGCGTGGATCGATGAGCACCGGTGCCTGTGCGAGTGAGAAGTCATGAAAGACAATGCCTACTTTGACAACGCTGCCACGACCTGGCCAAAGCCTGAACAGGTCTATGCATTCATGGACCGTTTTTTCCGCTCACACGGTGTCAATCCCGGACGCAGTGGCAGCCCGCTGGCAGTCGAAGCGGAACAGATGATCAACGTCACCCGCAGTATGCTGGGACGCTTTTTCGGCTATGGCGGGCCATCCGCCAGAGTGGTGTTCACCCTGAATGGGACGGACGCCCTGAACATGGCCATTGGCGGGCTCGTCTCGGACGGTGACCACGTGATTACGACACGCCTGGAACACAACGCCGTGCTCAGGACGGTCAATTACATGGAGCGTGACCGGGGCGTGCAGGTATCCAGGATCAGCGCAGAGGCGGATGGATACATCGATCCGCACGCCATCCAGGCTGCCATCAGAGACGATACCCGCGCCATCATCCTGACCCATGCCTCCAATGTCACCGGTACCGTACAGCCTTTGCGTGAGGTTGCGGCCATGGCCCGCGACGCCGGTGTCCCCCTGGTGGTCGACGCTGCGCAGAGTGCCGGTGTGCTGCCCATCGACATGGATGAACTGGGTATTGGCGTTCTGGCGTTTCCCGGTCACAAGGGACTGTTCGGTCCCATGGGTATCGGCGGACTGATAGTGGCCGAAGAGGTGGATCTGGCACCCGTGCGTTTTGGTGGTACCGGCGTGGATTCGATCCTGAGTTTCCAGCCCGATGCCTACCCCTACCACCTGGAAGCGGGCACCGTCTCCTTACCGGGTATCGCCGGGCTGCACGCCGCACAGCGATGGTTTCGCGCTTTAGGGCAGCAGCTGCAGTCGGAAGCCACCGGCACTGTGGCGTCTGAGATGATCATCAACCCGGGCATGGAGGTGGAATTTCCGTGTGCTGGCGCCAACGACACTGACCATGGTGTCTGGTGCCGGCAGGCGATGAACCACATCCACCAGCGGGAACTGGCCCACCTTGAACGGATAGAGGCGAAACTGCGTGAATTCACAAGCGTTCGCATTCTCGCCGATGCGCGCCCGGACGCACGTGTAGCCACACTCAGTTTCACCGTCGATGGCCTGTCAACGGAACGCATAGCAGATCAACTCGATGCAGATCACCACATCTGTGCCCGTGTCGGACTGCAGTGTGCACCACTGGTGCATGTGGATGCCGGAACCGCAGATCTGGGAGGCACTATCCGCCTGTCGCCCGGTTACTTCACGGATGAAGCAGACATGCAGCAACTGCTGCACGCACTGGATGACATCCTGGGATGAGCTCGGGTGCAGGGGACGGGACGGAGTAAGTAACCGCCAGGCCGTATGTCGGGAGTGCCGTATCCGGTTACAGGCTCAGCAGACCCTGGTCGAGTAAGAGGCGTACTTTGAGCAGTGCGGCCACGCTCAGGCCATCGGTGATCCTGCCCTCCATTGCCAGTGCGATGGCATCATCCAGCGGCACACGTCTGAGTGCGAGTACTTCCGTGTCATCCGGCTGAGTGTCACCGAAACTGAGATCCTGGGCGACGAATGCGCGGGCGAGTTCATCGGTGACCGAGTTGGAGGTGTACAACTTGAGCAGGCTCGTCCAGCGACGCGCCGTGATGCCGGTCTCTTCCCGCAATTCTCTCCGGGCGGCACCCAGGGGTGATTCTCCCGGTGGTGCGCCACCCTCGGGTATCTCCCAGGCGTACTGATCCAGTGTGTAGCGATGCTGGCCGACCAGCCAGGTGTGACCATCCCGGTCGATCGGTATCACGGCGATGGCCGTGTTCTTGAAATGAACCAGTCCATAGGTGGCCGGGTTGCCGGTGGGCGCCGTCACGCGCCGGTGGCTGACCGTGATCCAGGGGTTGTCATAGCGTTCATCAATGGCATGCGTCTGCCATGCAGCGGGTACCGGAGAGCTCATCGATCCAGTCTGTTATCCAGTTTCTGTTGCTAAAGATCGGGTGGTATCAATGTCCACCTCGCGCGCCTTGCCGGCGACCTCGCTGGCATCGCCCTAACCGCAATATAGGTGCAAAGTCGGCGACTGTCCAATGCAGCGCCCCGGGACTCGCCCGTGGGCATCTCATCTCATCGAGGCCGGGTCCTGTTCCTGTTCCTCGCGACCGATGCAATCAGCCCATGGCGACCGCCAGGAACACCACCATCAACAGTGACAAGGCCATCAGCACATTGATCAGTCGCTGCCAGTGCAGCGGCAGGGCCAGTTTCTGCAAACCGATTCCGGCTGCCAGCCACAGCAGGTGAATGGGTACCCAGACCAGGTTGATCAGCAGGAATTTCCACAGTGTCTCCTGCCACAGTGGCATGCCGATGAATGTAAAGCCGGTGAACAGAGCCGTATTGACGACGTAGGCTTTCGGATTGATGGCCTGCAGAATCAGGGCATCGCGAATACCAGGCGCGCGTGCACACTGGATGAAGCTGATCGTCGAGCCGGCGAAGGCAATGCGGAAAGCCAGATAACACAGGTAGGCTACCGAGGCATACATGAGCAGGCTGCGCAGGGCAGGCTGTGCCAGTACCAGCGCCGCTACGCCACTGACGACGGCCAGTGCCACCAGGTTGGTGCCGATGCACAGACCCGCCACGTAGCGATACCCGGCCCTGGCTCCGTAGGCTGAGCCGACACCTGCCGTCGACAACACGCCCGGTCCCGGTGTGATCAGCAGAAAGAAGACGGCGGTCAGGAAAATGCCTATGGCTGATTGATGTGCTGTCACTGTCATCACGTCGTGCGCTCGGATCAACCGGTGGGTGGACGGGGCTGTGATTGGCGAAGTGGAGGTTGTAACACAATCGTGCGAGGCCGGCACTGACCGTCGGACTCAGGGGTGATGTGTTCTGCCGGGGGTTGTCCTGTCCCACAGGGTCGCCGTATCAGGAACGGGTAGAGTGTGTCGGGTCAGCTGGCTGATCAGTGAGTTCAACGCTCGGCGGGAATGATTTTCCGCGGCAAACAGCGTCACCGTCGGTTCCCCCAGATCGGTATTGGGTGACTGCTGATCCAGGACCGACCACAAGTTCAGCAGCGAGGATTCAAGAAAGGCTCTGTCGGTCGTTCCGTCGACGATGAAAACGATGTGGCGCAGATCGATGGTGTCGAGCAGGACCTTCAGCTCGTAGAGGCAACCCTGGTTTGCGTTTGAGAAACTGCGCAGATCCATGACGATGGCGTGGCTCTCTGCAGCCAGGCGTTGCATGGTCATGCGCCAGGTGTCATCGTGACAGAAGAACTCATGGACACGGTAGCGTCCATCGGGATCCGCAGCGCGATCCAGATCATGCAGGCGTTGCTGCAGGTCGGGTTCGCTGACGACGAAGCGACGTGACAGTTTGCCGCCCGCAAATTCCAGAAATTCGTGCGGCTCCACCGTACTGGTTACCAGGTCAGGTCCTGCGATCATGTTGATGATGCCCACTGGCCGCCACAGTCTGGAGAAGCTGTCGAAGAACCGGTTGCTGCGTCGGCCCAGGGAAAATACTCTGAGCAGCAGCAGTTCCAGTGGTTCGGCGGTGGGTCGGTTGCGTGACGAATTCATCCGCTGCCCGATCTTCACCACGAATCGACAGGCCAGGAACGCGATCGGGGCGCTCAGTATCCACAGCGCACCTTCGAAAGCGAATCCGATGCTCTGTATGAGCGCAAACATCAACCACAGAGAAGCCAGTGTCGTGGAGCGATCGCTGAATCGTTTCCGTCGATAGGCCTCCCCCAACCGGCGAAGCAGACGCCATCCCACGATCGCCAGCAACACAAATCCTGCCAGATGCATGAGTATGAACACCGATGTTGCCCCCAGGCCCATGGGCATGGTGGCGCGGATGATCAGTCCAAGCATTGCGTCACTGCCACCGGTCACCTGAACCAGCAGTACGGCACCGGCAACGCCGCAGAGCATGAAGGCCAGGACCAGCGGGCCGACGGCGCGAATTCGATTCTGCAGGAAGAACAGGAAGAACACGCTCGGCGGAAGATTGATGATGAACCAGAGCTGTAGCAGTGCAGCTGCGGAGAGTTGCGGATTTCTCGACAGCACGATCTGCACTGTCAGCATCAGCAACAGCAGATACCCCGCCAGTACCGTCAGCGACTCCTTCCAGCCGATAGTGCTCACCAGGCAGATGGCAATGACACCGGGCCACAGATACAGTGTCATCAGCATGAGCGAGCGGCCTATCGATGACGGACCGGAGGCGAGCAGCGACCAGGCAAGTGTCATGATGAGGGCATACGCAACACCTGCGGCCAGACAGGTCAGGGCGTCATTGATGTGCGCGCGCCTGATGAATGCAACCACAGCCGAGTCGACGGCGTCGCGTGAATCTTTACGGTTGCCGGTTTGCCTGGCGTCGATCTCGTGGAACTGCAAGGGTGGTAGCTGAGTCCTGTGCGGGCTGTCCTGGGGCGGGGACGGGACTCGTTCCCCGGCGCTGGTTCCGGTTGTCGGGATTGCCGTGCTTGCCATGCCACGCAGGGTGGCTCGGCGGTACAGGCTCAGGAGCAGCAGGGATACGATAAGCGACAGGATGCCGGCAGTGATCAGTATGAAAGGGAAAATGCCTGTCAGAACGAGCGTGGAGTCCATGAGACGTGCAGTCGTTTCGCCGGTTCGAACCCTCAGCATGGCTGACCGGGCCTTGTGCGGCAAGCTGACTTTTGGTCAGTTGGGTGACTTAGCGCGGTTCCTGCGAGGGCTCACCTGGAACGACCGCCTGCACCTTACTCGCGTTGGGCGAGTCCACTCTCCGTGTTGTCGTCGGGCACCGGTTCATACATCTTCTCGAAAGTCTCCTTGCTGACGGCGTAGCCGTCGGATGCATCATTGTCGTTCCACACGAGATAGTCACCAGCCTGGTAACTGGTTGCATTTTCCCGGGTAGTGATCACGCCGGCCTGTTGCGCAGTTTCCACCCAGACGATGGCTGATTTGCGAAAGCAGCCGGGCGAGATCTGTTCATAGGTGCTCTCGAACGAGTGCTGGTCAATGCTGTACACGTCCCCGGCATTGTCGACGATCCAGTCTCCAGGCTTGCAGTATTGTGGATTGTCCCATTTTCTGTAGTGAAAGCCCTCGGTGTCCAGCTTCAACTGAACGGCGATCACGAAGAACTCAGGGCGTTTTCGATAGGGTTTTCGCATGCAAATCCGGAATATCAAGTATCGGTCAGGTCGTGGGCTGCAAGGCCTCGGCAGGCAGTGAGCCCAGTGCAGCGATGTGCCGCTGGCACCATTGTACTGTCGATGCCCGGCATCGGTGGCCTGATTCAGCTCAGGTTCCCGCTCAGCGGGGGGTTGCCAGCACGTTGGTCCAGTAGTAGGTGTAATCGGCAAGCGGATCTTCGGCACAGGCCAGTGCGACGTCGGTGAAAACCGGGTTCATCAGGTTTCGACAATGGCCGGGACTGTTGACCCAGGCGTCCACTGCCAGTGCAGCACTGGACTGTCCGGCCGATATGTTTTCGCCGACGCTCGACCAGCGATAGGCCGCACTCGTTGCCCGCTGACCAATGGAGCTTCCGTCACTGCCGGTATGGTCGAAGAAATTATGCACCGCCATGTCGTCCGAGTGGGCCTGTGCGGCCCGCTGCAGCTCTGCATTCCAGCTCAGCGCGGCACCTGCCTCGAAATAGTCCGCTCCACAACTGCGTGCTTCGGCCCGCACAGCGTTGATCAGATCCAGCATCTGCTGCCGTGCCTGGCTGTCTACCGCCGAGCAGTTGACTGCTCCTCCCGGTGAGGCGGTACCCTCGACGGTGTCGACGGACTGCTCTGCGGTTTCCGGGTTGGCAGCTGCGATGGTGGGAGATTCGTCCGGGGATCCGTCGACCGGTGCCAGAGCCGGGCCACCTGTGCCGCAGCTGCTCAGCAACAGGGCGAAACTGCCCAACAGGGTAAGGGTGAGTCTGGAGTGCCGGTTTGGCAGCGGAGCAGGGAAGCAGCTCATCGACAGATTGAAGGCGCGCGAATGTAGCCGGATTAGCGGCTTGTCAGGCGTTGTCTTCATCAGGCGTAAGGTATTTCCGTGCGCGAATTCACATCCTTGCGGATCCCCTTCCGGGTTCCATGAGCAGGACTCGACGGCGCCCGGCACACGGCTCAACCGGTATCCGGAGAGGAGTCGATCGAGGCATTCCGGGCGGAGGAGGGATTTTGCAGGGGCGTATCCTGGACCGGCTTCACAGGCTCCCCGGAGGTGCTGGTAGCGGCGTTGCCGATGCGTTGCCGCAGGCCCGCTGTGAGCAACTGCGT
Organism: Granulosicoccus sp.; assembly: GCA_013002205.1. Classification (GTDB taxonomy): domain Bacteria; phylum Pseudomonadota; class Gammaproteobacteria; order Granulosicoccales; family Granulosicoccaceae; genus Granulosicoccus. Next base: position 4,014 of record JABDKN010000156.1, on the reverse strand, counting down.
TCCCAGTATCGAGACCAGGCAATAACCCAGGAAATACCAGAAACCGACACCCAGCGTAGCCGTGAAGTCCACCAGTCCCCGGTCTGCCTGAATGCCGTTGCCGGCCAGAAAGGCTATGAAGATGGCAATGACGAACACATCGGCCATCGACCACTTGCTGATCGCGTTGCTGGTCCATAGCAGTACACTGCGAACACTCGGGCCGACCGGCAGTAACATGGCGAGAAGAATCACCGCCTTGACCAGGGGTATGACGACACTGAACAGCACGATCAGCAGCGCCACGGGCAGATGCCCATTGGCATGAAGTTCCTGCGCCGTGCCCAGAATGCTGCGCGTCTTGTCGAATGCATTGACGGAACCCTGTACATCCAGGGTCTCGACGACCATGTCCACCAGGTTGTTCACCAGCGAGGGGGTGTTGGGGCTTTCACGAATCAACTGCCTGCCAACTTCGACGAGCCTGGTTTTCTCAACGGTGCCGGATACGCTCAGCATTGGCTGAGTCAGCCCGGGTACCAGCAGGAAATAGGCGCAGATAAGCAGCAGAATGCCGGAGATCGTTTTCATGAACCGTGCAGTGGACGAGTGGGGTAGAGGTGATCAGGTCGCTGAGACGCCGGCACCGGTGGGGCCGACATCCACCTTGCGCAGAAACCACATGCCAAGCAGAAACAACACCAGTATAGACAACAGGCCAATTCGCGAGTTGCCGGTGGTGGCTGCCACTACGCCAACCAGGAAAGGACCGAGTACCGCCGCAGCTTTACCCAGCATATTGAGAAACCCGAAGTATTCTCCGGATCGGCCGACCGGTATGAGCTGCCCGAACAGTGATCGACTGAGTGACTGGACGCCCCCCTGTACCAATCCCAGGGCCACTGCCAGTGCATAGAATTCGACACTGGAATCCATGAAGCCGGCGTAGGAGGTCGCCAGGACATAAGCCCACAAGCCGATCCACAAACCCCGCTTGGCGCCGAATCGCTGGCCGATTCTGCCGAAGACCAGGGTGGCCGGAAAGCCGATGAACTGCACCAGCAGCAAGGCGACGATGAGGTTGTCCGCTGGCAACCCGATAGCCATGCCGTAGTCGACGGCCATTCGGATGATGGTGGCTACACCGTCGATATACAGCCAGTACGCAATCAGGAACATCCACAGATTACGCTGTTTGCGTATTGAAACCAGCGTATTCCTGAGCTTCCTGAATTCATCGCCAAGTCCGACTCGGTGGGGAGTTGTCGGTGCCAGCTCGCGGACTCCGGTCAGCAACGGCATCGTGAAGACGGCCCACCACAGCGCCACACTGAGAAAGGATACGCGTACTGCCTGAACCGTATCGGCAAGACCAAACCAGCCTGGTTGCAGCGTCATGGTCACGTTGACCAGGAACAGCAGTCCGCCACCAAGATAGCCCAGAGAGTAGCCCAGTGCCGACAGGCGGTGATAGTCCGCCGGCGTGGTCAGGGCTGGCAACATGGCGTCATAGAAGACATTGGCTCCGGAAAAGCCGATGATGGCGATCACATAGATGCTGATGGCCCATGGCCAGTCGCCCTCGGCGACGAAAAACAGGCTGGCAGTGCACACGACACCGATCAACGCGAAACTTGCCAGCAAACGCTTGTGGGTACCTGCCGAATCGGCCAGCGCGCCCAGTAGCGGTGCCAGGAGGAGAATCAGCAGGCTTGCGCCGGAATTGCCCAGTCCCAGCCAGAACGTACTGACGGTCGCCTCGGTGCCGGCACTCCAGTACTGCTTGAAGAAGAGAGGAAAGAAGCCTGCCATGACGGTGGTGGCAAAGGCCGAGTTCGCCCAGTCATAAAATGCCCAGGAAATCTGGGATCGTTGAGTGTGCTGACGCATGTCTTCCGGGTTGGCGCAAGCTGCTGCTTTGCCTCGCTCGACACACTACACCATTGCGAATGCCTGCGCGAAGTACCCATCAGTGGGCCAGGCGCATGACTTTCAGCAGGCGATCGATGACCAGGTCAGTGCAGGGGCGTAAACCCGGCCGTGTATCGACCGGTACCGGTCGGGCTGCATAGGGCAATTGCTGCGCTGCCTCCATGCTCCGGCACGCAGACTGGATCATGTCGTCGGTGATGAGTTGCTTGGCGGCATAACGATCGAGCAGGGCGGCGTAATTGATCGGCTCGTCCGGCGGTGCTGCCATCATCCTGTTTGCAACGGGATAGTCGACAGGTGGTCGCACGATTGCTGGCTCCTGGAAACGGCGGGTGATCACGCTTCATTTGTACCCGAAGTTCATGACGATCCGGTTGCGCTGGATCAGAATTCTGACCGTGGAACCGTGGAATCGAGCAGCCTGTCGCACTTTGGCTGTGAGCCGATCGAGCGGTTCAGTCGTCCCGGCGCCGCTGTGCGCCATGCGCCCGGGAGAGAGGCCACGCCGGGTGGACGCCTGCGCATGCGGCTGGCTCCGGCATGACAGGCGTGTGACAGGGAATCAGGAAGAGCGGTGCACAGGCAAGTCTGCCCGGTGCGATTTTGCGTAGTATACGAAACCCCTGTCAGGCTCTGCAGGTCGCTGGCCGCTTTGCACCTGACAGGGCAGAATCCTGCGCAATCCAGAACATGAACAGCACGACCGAGCCCACGATCTTCTACACTCCATTGCAGCGACGCCTGCACTGGCTGGTGCTGCTGTTGCTGATCCTCCAGTATGCACTGCAGGTGCCGATGAAGAACGCCCTGGCCGCCATCGGTCGCCAGGAAACACTCGACCTGGGACAGTTTCTGGTCACCAGCCTGCATACCTGGGCAGGCATGACGATCGCCGCGCTGATGATCTGGCGCTGGCAATTGCGCAGGCGTCCGGTGCCATTGACGGGCGGGCATCTGTCACCGTCACTGGTACGCTGGGTAGAGCTGCATCACGTCAGTCTCTACGTGGCAACCCTGCTGATGGCGGCGACTGGCATGTTGCATTACTTCGGGGGCGTTGAGCAGGCCGGAAACTGGCATGCATGGGGGAAGTGGGTATTGGGTGTGCTGATCGCTACGCACGTGCTGGGCGCGCTGTCGCACGGCGGGCGTGGACTCAAGGTTTTAAATCGCATGATGGGGCGCGGCAGCTTGCGCTGATACAATGTTAAGATTCGGCCGCGTGTTTGTCGGCCAGCGATTCCCTGGTTTGAACAGGTGCAGATTGCGCCAACGGAGAAATGTGTCATGAGTGGTGCCACCGATAGCGGCATGATTAAAACAATGGGGCTGGTAATGGCGGCGCTGGCCATATTTGGCGTCATCATAGCCATTGCTGCGCGTTCTCTGGGCGGTGACGTCGAGGATGCCAACGATCCATTGTTGCGCAATGCGCTGTTGCAGCGCATCGGGCCGGTAGGCAGCGTACGCACCTCCGCTGATGATCTGCCTGCCGGTGGTACGGCACCCGTTGCCGTGACCGGCGCACCAATGACCGGCGAGGAACTGGTCAACGGGGCTTGCGCTGCCTGCCACCAGGCTGGTGTGGCCGGTGCACCACTGACCGGCGACGAGGCGGCCTGGGCTGCCCGACGCGAACTGGGACTGGAGACTCTGGTCGCCAGTGTCATCAACGGCAAGGGATCCATGCCGGCCCGTGGTGGCAGCACGTATTCGGATGAGGAAATACAGCGTGCCGTGGAGCATCTGGCGATGTTCGAGGTCTCCGCGGAGGCAGCACCGGCCGCCGGCGAAACTGGGGACGCCGCAGCGGCTGCGCAAAGCCCGGCCGCAGCGCCTGCAAGCGAAGAGCCTGCGTCCGAAGAGTCTGCAGCCGAAACTCCTGCGTCCGAAGAGTCTGCAGCCGAAGCTCCTGCGTCCGAAGAGTCTGCAGCCGAAGCTCCTGCAACGGAAACCACGGCCACTGAATCTTCCACCACCAACGCCGCCTCCGCAGAGGCCGATGCAGAGCTCGTGGTCGGCCAGGTCCCTGACGGCCTGACTGACAACATCCGGGGCACGGTAGATGGCATCTGCGCCAGCTGTCACCTGGCAGGCGTGGGA
>JABDKN010000139.1 GCA_013002205.1 Granulosicoccus sp. | reverse complement strand
GGCCTGCGTAATGTCATGGCGGCACGAACCGGCCAGACTCATGACCTGTGATTGGTGGTTGAGGACACCCTCGACACCGCGAAAAACGACAATTCCTGAAGATCTGACCATTTTGGTCGGACCATATTTAGATGTTATGCTAATATGGTCCGACCTGTCAACACCAAGGAAATCTGTATGCCGGAGACAACGACTGTGCCGCCAGAGCCGCATGGCGACGAGCGTGCGTCGGACAGGATCATCAGGCACATAGAGCAGCAAATTCTGTCCGGCACGCTTCCGGACCGTTCGCCGCTGCCTGCAGAACGCGATCTCATGGAGCAGTTCGGCAGTAGCAGAGCGGTGGTGCGCGAGGCGATTTCGGCATTGGGCCACCGGGGCCTGGTTGAACAGCGCCCACGGTTTCGACCGGTGGTGAGAAAGCCCGGCGTCGAGGCCGCCTTTGCCGCCGTAGGCAATATCGTGGAGCACCTGCTGGGCGATGAGAATGGTGTACGCAATTTGTACGAGTCACGTTTGTTCTTCGAAAAGGCACTGGTCCGTCAGGCAGCGCTGCACGCGTGTAAACAGGACATCGACGATCTGCGAACAGCGCTTGCTCACAATGAAGCCGCCATCGATGACTCGGAGGCGTTCTACCAGAGCGATATGGCATTTCACGGTGTGCTTTATCGTATTCCGCGCAATCCGATTTTCCCGGCCGTACACTCGGCCTACACCTCCTGGCTGGCACCACACTGGAGTCGAATGCCGCGATCCCCCGAACGCAACGCAATGAACTTTCGCAGCCATGCGGAGATCCTGGAGCGAATCATCGAGCGCGATGCAGACGGTGCCGAGATTGCATTGCGGCGTCATCTGGATACCGCCTGGGAGTATGTGCGCGTGACCTTCCCGTCATCCTCAACGCCTGGCAGAGACACACGATCATGAGCGAGACATTTGATCACATAGTCATTGGTGGCGGGTCCTCAGGTTGCGTTGCTGCCGCGCGCCTGGTTGATGCCGGCGCGCGAGTGTTGGTACTCGAGGCTGGCTACTCGAACCGGCATCCACTACTCGACATGCCTCCCGGTATATTCAAGATGATCAATGGCTCGCGCTTCATGCGCTACCACCACACTGAGCCACAAGCGCATCTGGATGGGCGCGTACATGACATACCGCAAGGGCATGTTCTCGGCGGTGGCTCTTCGGTCAATGCGCAGGTTTACATGCGCGGCCGGCCCGCAGACTATGATGAATGGGATGAGTTGCTGCGTGGCAACAACGATGCCGTTGGCTGGGCATGGGAGGATGTACTGCCCCACTTTCGTGACATGGAAGGCAATGAACGCCTGAGCAATGAACGCCATGGCACCGAGGGACCCTTGCTGGTATCAGACCCGGGTCATATCAACGAAGTTTCGCGGTGGTTCGTTCAGGCAGTACAAAACATGGGTGAGCCCTTCAATTCTGACTTCAACGGTCACTCACAACGAGGCGTCGGCTTCTATCAGTTCATGAACCGACGGGGGCGACGCTGCTCGGCTGCCTATTCACACCTGTCCCCTCTTGCGAACAATCCGAATCTGAGTGTGCGACTCCGCTCTGAAGTACAACGGATAATTGTGCAGAACAATCGTGCCTGCGCGGTCGAATACTGCGACAAACTTGGTCAGAAACACACTGTGTATGTCAACGGAGAAATTGTGCTTGCAGCAGGCGCACTGGTGACCCCGAAACTGCTGATGCTGTCAGGTATCGGTGCTGCTGCCCAACTGGCAGAGCATGGCATCGATTGCGTGGCCGATCTTCCTGGTGTCGGAAAGAACCTGATCGATCACCCTGAAGTACCAATGACCGCTCTGGCCAATGGACCCTATGGTTATTACAAACAAGGCGAAGGCTGGCGCATGGTCAGGAACGGCCTGCAGTTCAAGCTCTTTGGCACGGGGCCCATCACCACGGCCGGCGTCGAGGCAGGCGCGTTCGTCAATCCCATCGAGCGTAACGCGACACCGACCATCCAGGCTTTTTGTCCACCTATCGTCTACCTGGATCGAGACGCACTCGGGGAAGTCAGGGACGGCTATGGGATGACCATCACCACGGTTGTCGTCAAACCAAAGTCGCGCGGCGATGTCCGTCTGGCCTCTGCAGACCCGTCGGCCATGCCACGTGTGTCACCAAATCTACTGCAGCATGAGGATGACATGCGAATGATGATTGCCGGGCAGCGCTTTTTCCTCGAGGCCATGCGGCAATCACCGCTGGCCAGTCGCATCGATCGCATCGCCGTTCCTCTGAATGGACGTGACGACGATGCCACCCTGCGTGCCCATTGCAAGCGGTTTGTGAAAACCAACTATCATCCCTGCGGCACCGCCCGCATGGGTCTGGACGGAGACCGTGACGCGGTACTGGATTCTCGACTTCGCGTACGCGGTGTGGAGGGCCTGCGAGTCTGCGACTTGTCAGCCATGCCGAACATCAACGCGGGCAATACAAATGCACCAGCGATGATGATCGGGGATAGGTGTGCAGATTTGATGACGGGACGTATCTGATCACGAGATATAGCCCGTATCAGCTACTTGGCCCATGGTTCAGTGTGTACGGGGATGTTGGTTTCGCAGGCGCATGGCTTAACAC
>JABDKN010000138.1 GCA_013002205.1 Granulosicoccus sp. | reverse complement strand
ATCGGAGATCTGGTGCATGGCCGCATTCCGGCGGACGTCTGTCACCTGTTCGACACCGCCAGCGGTGAACGAGTGGTGCTGTCATGACAGAGCAGGATCGGACCGAAGCAACCCGCCAGGTAATCCTGCGCATGGAAGCCGCCCTGGCAGCCAATGCCGATGATATGGACACCCATTTTCACGAGAGTTTTCGCTGGATGGGCAATCAGGGTTGTGGCACCAAGAACAATCTGCAGGCGTTTCGCGACCATTGGCAACTACCGCTCCGGGCTGCCTTTACGGAACGAGAGTACAAGACCGAGCGCCTCGTCTGCGAAGGTGACTGGGCATCGGCCTTTGGACATATAGAGGCAACGCATTCGGGCAGCTTCATGGGCATCGAACCCACTGGGAAGCGGGTGAACATCCCCTATATGGACTTCTGGAAAGTCGAGGATGGACGCATTGTTGATAACTGGGTGTCGGTCGACTTCGCCCACGTGCTGGTTCAGTTGGGCCGCGATCCCTTCGGAGGTCATGGTTGGGAAAACTTTGACGATGGTTCTGTTTCCTCACCCGAACGCCACGTGAGGAATTCGCCATGACCATCACCTATCTCAAGAAAGGCAAACCCGAATCCGAGCGCGCCGACGACGATTCTCAGGTGCGTGCAACCGTCGAAGCCGCTCTGCGGGACATCGAAGTCCGTGGCGACTCTGCTGTGCGTGAGATGGCAGAAAAATTCGATAACTACAGCCCGGTAAGCTACCGTCTCACAAGCGAGCAAATCAAGGCGTTGATGGCCAGACTCAGTTCGCGTGAAATGGAAGATATCCGTTTCGCACAGGAGCAGGTCCGGAATTTTGCGCAGGCGCAGCGCGATTCCATGCTCGACATCGAAATCGAGACGCTGCCAGGTGTCATTCTGGGTCACAAGCACATTCCGGTGCAGTCGGTAGGCTGCTACATCCCCGGCGGCAAGTTCCCTATGGTGGCAAGCGCCCACATGTCCGTCGCCACCGCATCCGTGGCCGGTGTGCCGCGCATCATTGCCTGTACTCCACCCTTCAAGGGTGAGCCGAATCCTGCGGTCATTGCCGCCATGCACCTCGGCGGTGCCCACGAAATCTATGTCCTCGGTGGCATTCAGGGCATTGGTGCAATGGCCCTTGGCACGGCAACCATCAAACCGGTGCACATGCTGGTTGGCCCAGGTAACGCATTCGTAGCCGAGGCCAAACGCCAGCTGTTTGGCCGCGTCGGCATCGATCTGTTCGCCGGGCCCACGGAGACGATGGTCATTGCCGACGAATCCGCTGCCGACGCCGAGTTGTGTGCCACCGATCTGCTGGGACAGGCCGAGCATGGCTACAACAGCCCTTGCGTCCTGGTAACAAATTCCCGAACACTTGCGACAGAAACGATGGCGGAGATAGAACGCATTCTCGAGGTGTTACCCACAGCCGGTACTGCCAGAGTCAGCTGGCAGGACTACGGTGAGGTGATCGTCTGCGACTCTTACGACGAAATGCTTGCAATAGCCGACGATATCGCCTCGGAACACGTGCAGGTAATGACTGACCGCGATGACTGGTTCCTGGAGAACATGACGTGCTACGGTGCCCTGTTTCTCGGGCCACGCACCAATGTGGCCAACGGCGACAAAGTCATCGGTACCAATCATACTCTCCCCACCAGAAAGGCCGGGCGCTATACGGGTGGACTCTGGGTAGGTAAGTTTCTGAAAACGCACAGCTACCAGCGTGTCACGACCGACGAGGCCGCAGCCGACATTGGCGCCTATGGATCGCGACTGTGTCTGCTCGAGGGTTTCGTCGGCCATGCCGAGCAATGCAACATCCGTGTGCGCCGCTATGGCGGCATCAACATCCCGTATGGTGGAAGTGCCCCGCATCGGGAAGCGCCTGAATGATCCTCCCACGCACCCCGTCATTTCAGCTCGATGGCAAGCGCGCACTGGTCACCGGTGCGTCATCGGGTATTGGGCTGGGTTGCGCGGTGGCGCTTGCAGAGGCAGGTGCGCACGTCGTTTGCGCTGCGCGCGGCGTGGACAGACTTCAAGCGAGTGTTGAGGCGATGAAGGCAGAAGGCTGGTCAGCCGAAGCGCTCGCGATGGATGTTGCTGACCTGCGTGACATCACAGCCAAACTGAAGACGCAACCCAGCTTTGATGTTCTGGTCAACTCCGCCGGGATGGCACGTCACTCGGCGGCGCTGGAAACTGACCCGGAGGATTACGACGTCGTGATGAATCTCAATTTACGCGGTGCCTACTTCCTGTCGATCCGTGTTGCCAAAGGAATGATTGCGGACACCAAACCGGGGTCACTCATTCATATTTCGAGTCAGATGGGTCACGTGGGTGGTATCGACCGTGCGGTCTACAGTGCCAGCAAGCACGGGCTCGAGGGCATGGTGAAATCCATGGCTATCGAATGGCGCAAGCAGCGGATCCGCATCAATACGGTGTGTCCCACTTTCATCAGGACTCCACTGACGGCGGCAAGCTTTGATGATCCTGAGCGTGCCGCCTGGATTGCCGACAAGATAAAGCTGGACCGGGCAGGCGAAGTCCAGGACATCATGGGTGCGGTGGTCTATCTTGCCTCAGATGCATCGGCGCTGGTAACCGGCACGTCGCTGCTGATCGACGGAGGTTGGACGGCGGACTAGTGGCCAACGAACGGATTACATCGCTACAAGTGGCAAAGGGTGCAGGTGTCAGTCAATCTGCGGTCAGTCGGGTATTTACACCCGGAGCCAGTGCCTCGAAAACCACGCGGGAAAAAGTCCTGCGCGCTGCCAATGAACTGGGCTATCGACCCAACATCCTGGCCCGCGCAATGATCACCGGGAAAAGCCGAATCATCGGTTTGGTCGTCGCCTATCTGGAGAATCAATTCTATCCACTGGCGGTAGAGCGGCTATCAGTCGCTCTCCAGGCGAAGGGTTACCATGTCCTCGTCTTCATGGCCTCCCAGGAAATCGAGGGAGTCGAGGACGTGATGAAGGAAATTCTGGACTACCAGGTGGATGGTATCGTGCTCGCCTCGGTGTCGATGTCATCCGATCTTGCTACCCGTTGCAACGATCATGGGGTTCCTGTCGTGTTGTTCAACCGCGATCAGGATGACGAGCACATGTGTTCGGTCACTACTGATAATTACCAGGGCAGCCGGGAAATCGCAGCCCATTTTGCGCAGATCGGCCATACGCGAATTGGCTACATCGCTGGCTTCGAAGGTGCAACTACCCAGCGCGACCGGGAACTCGGCTTCCGCGACGC
>JABDKN010000120.1 GCA_013002205.1 Granulosicoccus sp. | reverse complement strand
GGTGTCGGGATCGCACCGGCCATCGTCTACGCGGCACACATTGCCGGTGCCGATTCCATTCTGGCGATGGGCGGCGTCCAGGGAGTTGCGGCGATGGCATTCGGCCTTTTCGGCCTGCCAAAGGCAGACATTCTGGTCGGACCTGGCAATCAGTTCGTTGCCGAGGCCAAACGGATACTCTTCGGCCGGGTCGGTATCGACATGTTTGCCGGGCCCACCGATAGCCTGATTCTGGCAGATGCCGGTGCCGATGCAGCCATCGTGGCCGCCGATCTGGTCGGTCAGGCAGAACACGGCTACAACTCCCCCGTCTGGCTGGTCACAGATCACCGGGCGCTGGCCGAAGATGTAATGGCTCGTGTACCCGGCCTGATTGCCGACCTGCCGGAACTCAACCGGCAGAACGCAGAGGCCGCCTGGCGGGATTTCGCAGAAGTCATGGTCTGTAGCGACCGGGAGGAGATGGCAGCAACGTCCGACAACATCGCACCGGAACACCTGACGGTACAAGCCGCGGATCTCGACTGGTGGCTGGATAGACTGCAGTGCTACGGCTCGCTGTTTCTGGGTGAGGAAACCACGGTTGCCTATGGTGACAAAGCCTCGGGTACCAACCATGTCCTGCCGACATCGGGGGCTGCCAACTACACCGGTGGCTTGTCGGTGCACAAGTACATGAAGATCGTCACCTGGCAACGTGCCACTCGCGAAGGCGCGAAACCCGTGGCCGAAGCCACGGCACGTATCTCTCGACTGGAGGGCATGGAAGGTCATGCGCGAACTGCAGATATTCGCCTGGCCAAGTACTTCCCTGATGAGAGCTTCGAGCTGTCCGCTGGTGACGCCGAGATACCTGCGTGATTGACGCCAGCAGTGCAAACCAGTTGAAAAGAGCGCGATGATCGCTTCCCCTGCCCAGCTCGATCGCTTCGATATTCGCGGACGTGTCGCGTGTGTCACCGGTGCAAGCTCCGGACTCGGCCGTGCTGCGGCGAATGCACTTGCCGATGCCGGCGCCGCCGTCGTTGGCGTCGCGCGTCGTGAGCGCGAACTGGCCGAGTGGGCACAGCAGGCGTCGGGAAAAACCGCTGTGGTATTGGCCGATCTGTCGCAGCGTGACGCCCTGGCATCGGTTGCGCAGGACATCGCACGATCATTTGGTGCACCGGACATTCTGGTCAATGCAGCAGGCGTCAACACCCGTCATGCCGCCGACGAGGTGACCCCCGAGAGCTGGGACCTGACACTTGACCTGAACCTGGCCGCCCCCTTTTTCCTGGCACAGGCTATGGCACCGGCCATGCGTTCGAAAGGCTGGGGGCGGATCGTGAATTTTGCCTCACTGCAAAGCTTCAGGGCATTCCCGGGAGGACTGGCCTACGGCGCCTCGAAAGGTGGTGTGGCACAGCTTACCCGAGCCATGGCCGAGAGCTGGTCCGGTGCCGGGGTCACGGTCAATGCCCTGGCTCCCGGGTTTTTTCGCACGGAACTGACGGCACAGGTGTTTAATGATCCGGACCGGGCCGCCGCCAACGCCAGGCAGACCTGTATCGGGCGCAACGGTGAACCTGAGGACCTGACAGGCCCGCTCCTGTTTTTTTGTTCAGATGCATCGGCCTATGTCACCGGCCAGGTGTTGATGGTAGACGGCGGGTATACAGCAAAATGAAAGCACTTGTTTATACGGCACCGGAAACGCTCGAATACGACACGGTGCCCCATCCTGGTGATGCCGCGGATCTGCAAGCCGGGGACGTACTCATCCGTATCGACAGCGTCGGTATCTGCGGCTCGGATATGCATGCGTACCTCGGCCACGACTCGCGTCGTCCAGCCCCTATCATACTTGGGCATGAGGCGGCCGGCGTCGTCATAGGCGGTGACGAAGACGGGCGTCGGGTCACGGTCAACCCGCTGGTTACCTGCGGCCGTTGCCGCTGGTGTACAGGGGGGCGACAGAATCTGTGCGCGCACAGACAAATCATTTCCATGCCGCCGCGCGCAGGGGCCTTCGCCGAATGGTTGACCATGCCACTGGAAAATCTGTCCACCATTCCGGAACACATCTCGTTTGCACAGGCCTCATTGGCTGAGCCTATCGCCTGTGGCTGGCACGCGGTGCAACTGGCCAGCGACACATTATGGAAGACGCTGTCCGAGGTGCGTGCACTGGTCATCGGTGGCGGACCCATTGGGGTCGGTGCAGCACTTTCCCTGCGTTGCCACGGAACCGGAAAAGTACTACTCGTGGAGCCAAGTGAGTTACGTCGCGATTACCTGGCGTCCCAGGGCGAGCTCGATGTGCGCTCACCGGATGCGCCCGAAGCGCAACAGGGCTTCGACCTGGTCATCGATTGCGTAGGTTATGCCGCCACGCGTGCTCAGGCCAGTCGCGTCGTCGAGCCCGGCGGGCTCATCATGCACATCGGCCTGGCGGAGGCAGAAGGCGGATTGGATACCCGTCGCATGACGCTGCAGGAAATTGGCTTCATCGGCACCTATACCTACACGCCGAAGGAGTTTCGTGACGTGGTGTCAGCCATTGCCGATGGCCGCCTTGGAAAGCTTGAGTGGATCGAACAGCGTTCGTTGGCAGATGGCGCTCAGGCATTTGCCGATATTCGTGCCGGCCGTGTGGCGGCACCCAAGATCATTCTTAATCCTTAGGAGAAAATTCATTGAGCGTTGACGAAAGAATGGTGCAGGACCTGGTAAAAAACGACGTGTCGTTTCTAACCACCGTGCCCTGCAAGCAACTTGCCGGTGTCATCGAGCGCATCGACGCACACCCGGATATCCATCACGTACCGTCGAACAAGGAAGATGAGGGGATCGGTCTGTGTGCCGGTGCGTTCATGGGTGGCAAACGAGCCGCCATCGTCATGCAGAACACCGCCATTGGCGTGACGATCAATACACTGGCGACGCTGACTCAATATTATCGGCTGCCCTTGCCTATGATCATCAGCTACCGGGGCGAACTCGGCGAACCGGTGGCCTGCCAGGTGGAGATGGCAGTACATACCAAGGCACTGCTTGCCGAACTGAAAATTCCTACCTATCACTTTCACAGGGAACAGGATGTCGAGGAATTCGACAGCATCCTGCGCTACTGCTTCATGTGCAACAAGCCGGTGGCCATCCTCACTGATGCAACGTTCTGGA
>JABDKN010000077.1 GCA_013002205.1 Granulosicoccus sp. | reverse complement strand
TGCCACAGTCGTGAGGGCAAGGCGGAAAAGCGCAGGCATATCGGGCATACGTCAAGCTTTTCTAACGCAGCCATCGCGACTGTGGCGGCGATAAAGTGTTATCGAATTTTCCGCGCGACCCACTAGCCCGGACTGTCTGCCGTAGTAACCGTACACTTGTTGTGATTCATGGCAACGGGTAGTGACGGCGGGTGACTGCCGAGGTCATAACAGCCTGCGCAGTGCACATGAGGCACGGAAATTGTGTAGCTAACATCGATTGCCTTCATGTTATCTGAATGCAAGAACTCACCGACCTCTGCAAACCAGTGACACCCCATTCCCATGCCCGAACAGCACCGTCCACATCATCAGACTCCGCTCATTCTGATGGTGGATGACGATCCTGAAGACATATTTCTGACACGTCGTGCCTTCATGGGCATTGGCTGGAGTGGGCAGTTCGAATCGGTGGGCAGCGCCACGGAAATGTACGACAGGCTTGGCTTGTCCGGCCATGGCGCGTCAGCCACGGCACGGGACGGCTCGGCGGTGATTCCGGATATCATCATCCTGGACCTGAACATGCCGGGTATCAATGGCTTTGAGGCATTGGAGCGCATCGGCAAGGAGTCGGGGCTGGCGCATCTGCCGGTGGTCGTCCTGTCCACCTCCCAGGCGGATAGCGATGTGCAGAAGGCCTATTCCCTGGGAGCAAACTCGTTCATCAGCAAGCCAGTCAGTAATGAGGGTATGACCCGCCTGGCCGAGCGCTTCCGTGACTACTGGTTCGAACTCAGCCGACTGCCCGCCGTTGGTACCGGATAGCCGGCATCGGTACGCCTGACAGAATTCGGCCTTTGACAGCGCGAGGTCTGGATCGCGTGAAACACCCGGTACTGGCAGCTGCACTGGTCTGTGAAGCGGGTGAGGACCGGAAATTGCAGGGGACAGGACCCGTCATCTCCCCAGCTTTTCGAGCCATGTTCTCATACCCGGGTTGTACTCCATCTGATACGTCGCCAGTCACTGACTGGCATTGTGCCGCACCCTGACGTGGTAACGGGGCAGCAGGTTCACCGGCGTGCGTAACTCGTTTGCCAGAATGCCGCTGATGAAGGCATTCCTCATCTGCATGATCATCGCATTAATGCTGATGGTCTCGCTGGTAGCTGGTGTGTGGTTCTACATGTCGACCATATTGAAACGTGAAGCAGATGTGGCCTCGATTGTATTACCCAACCTGGAGCTGGCACACCAGTTCACCTCGGCAACTGCCGGACTGCAATCGCAGGGGCTGTTGATGCGAAATGCCGATTCGATAGAGGCCTTGCATTCCCGGCAGCAGTTGCTGGAAGACTCGATAAGCAGGACACGTGAACTGATCGACTCAGGGTCAGGTCGGCAGGACATTGATGCCAGTGCCCTGGCGAACACGATCGACCAGATACATGTCGTGATGATCGCACTGGCGGATATCCGCGAGGCGGAATTGAACGCCGTGGAGCAGTTACACGAGGCAACGGAATCGATACTCGGTGATCTGGATCTGCTGATAGCAGCGATCCAGAGTCGAGTCGTCCTGCTGACCGGCAAATTGCAGGAGCAGGGGGATGTGCTGGCGGACTATGGCGGAGCGCCAGCGGACCTCGAGGCCAGATCCGGTGTTCATGATTCCACGCCTTCGCAGTTTGTCTCGTTGAGTTTGTATCTACAGGATTATCTGCTGGCCAGTCAGGACCTGGTGCGCCTGAGAGCACTGGTTCAGAGAATGCCATTGCTGCGGGCCATCGATGACGTGGCCACTTCGGAACAGCAGCGTGATCTGCTATTGCGGACGCTGGTCAGCCGGGCCGCGCGCATCGAGGATGACAAGGTTGAGGACGTTTTGCTGACACCACTGAAGGATGTCAGTAATCGCCTGCACGCCAGGCACAACCCGTTCATGAATGCGCGCAATTCCATCGAGCTCAGTGAGCTGCAGCAAAGGCTCAACACAGCCCTGACGGGACTCACCGACGAAGTGCCTGCAGTCGCTGAGCATATTCGATCTCAATCCGAGTCCATACTTGTCGAGGTCTCGATGCGGACCCGGGAAGAGCTAAAGCGGTATCGCCGGTTTCTCTTCGGCGTACTGGGATTGTCCTTGCTGGCAGTCGGCTGCATCGCCTACTGGTTGCTGTATCGGCGAACAGCGCTGCCGCTGAGCGAGATATCGAGTCAACTGGATAGCGTTGGTACTGACGGTTTCTCGCCGGTCGATCAGGATTACTTCCTCCTGGAGTTGGCGGAGTTATCCACGGCAGTCAACGAGCTGGACCAGGCGCACAAGGAGATGCAGAGAAAGGATCTACAACTGAAGGATACCAACCGGGAGTTGTGCAGGGTGAACGAGGAGCTGGAACAATTTGCGCATGTCGCCTCGCATGACTTGCAGGAACCCTTGCGAAAATTGCAGCAATTCAGTGGACTGCTGGAAGAGGAATACGGGGATCAACTGGGTGATGATGGCAGGTTCTATGTAGATGCGATTACCAGGTCTGCGAGTCGCATGAGTGCCATGATTCGCGACACGCTGGAATACGCACGCTCTTCACGATCCAGTCAGACGATCTCCACGGTCGACCTGGAAAAGCTCCTGGATTCCGTAAGAGCGGACAAGGAGTTTGTCATCGAGGAGGCCGGCGCAACCATATGCATCGGAGACCTGCCCCTGGTGGAAGCGAATCAGACCGGCATGGTGCAACTGTTCGGCAATCTACTGGTCAATGCGGTCAAGTACCGTCGCCCCGACACAGCGTGCGTCGTGCGTATCGATGCCCACTATCCGGCGGGCGAACAGAGGGTGGTCATTACCGTTGAAGACAATGGCATGGGCATCGACAACCAGCATCTGCAACGGGTGTTTTCGCCGTTCGAACGGCTCGGTGGCGGAGCGGTGGCCGGAACCGGACTGGGACTGGCGATCTGCGCCAGAGTCTGCGAAGCCCATGGCTGGTCGATAGAGGTGTCATCCGAAGTAGGCGTTGGTTCCTGTTTCCGCATCTCAGTGCCGCTGGCGCATGTCGTCACCTTTGCCCAGGCCATGTAAACAGTCGTTGCAGAACACGTTATGTAACCCGCTATTCGCCGCCCTTCATCAATTTCGCCAGTATCATCATTCGCAGCTTCTTCTCAGGTTGCTGACAGGTCGAGGCCCGGTTACTGGACGTGATCGGGAATCTCATCCTGGAAATTCCAGCCCGTATGTTGCTCACACCATTCCCACAGTGCCTGTCGCCGAGCCGGTGTATCGGCGCTGCGCGTGCGACTGCTGATGTCGATGGGGCGTCTTGCCCGATCATGCCAGAAGTCTCCGGAGCTGCTGGCAGCCTGATTGTCGGCACTGAGCCAGACGAGGGTATCGGCCCCGTCCCGAGCCGTACGCAACAGGCCCAGTGGCCCCAGCGCTTTTGAAAAACCCGGCAACGCATCTGCAATGCCCGGCGTGGCGACCCAGCCCGGGTGCAGCGCATGAAATACGATCTGCGAAGCGGGTATACGGTCGGCCCATAGTTCGTTGAGTACGACCTGGGCACGTTTGGCACGGGCGTATTGCTGAGCCCCGTGATAGTCCTCATCGGGCATTTCCAGATTCTCCACACTCAGGCTCTGTGTGTACATCCCTCCCGAACTCATCGTCAACACGCGGCCAGGTGGACGCTGGCGTGCGGCACTGTCATTTTCAGTCGGTAGAAACTCACTGGTGCTGGCGGATCCGGAGGAGCGCTGAGCGCCGGGGCTGATCGGGTGAGGCCTGCGGTAGCCGAGCTGCGACAGCAATCGTCCAGTGAGCAGAAACGGTGTGGCTACCATGAGCTCCACACTCAGGTCAGTGCCATCGGGGGCACGCCTGCGCTCGTTGTACAGAGCGCCTGCGTTATGCACCAGCACATCGATGACCGGAAACTGCTCTGCCAGTTCACAGGCGATACGTTCCACCTCCTGGCGCTTTCCCAGATCACCCAGCACGCAATGGAGTCTGTCGTTACCGGAGGCCGCCTTGAGCCTTGCGATGCTCTGCTGCGTCTTCCCGGGGTCGCGGGCCACGAGAACCAGAGTGGCTCCCAGAGCGGCATACAGGTCGGCCGCCGCCTGGCCGATACCCGAGGTGCCGCCGGTCAGTACGATTACCCGACCCTCCAGCGAGTATGACGCGAGATCTTGCCAGTGGTACAGCCGCCGTCTCAGTCTGGGTCCAATACTGCTGAAGCTCGGAATTATGGTCTTTTCGATCAGTGTGTCCAGGACATCTGCATTCATGGATTGCCTGCCAGGCGACTGTTGACTTGATTATGCATGGATTACGATACGATCGAGATCTCCGGATAGCTCATCCGTGCGCACCCTGAAACGGCCCTGAACGTTGCATTTCTGCAACATGCGTTAAATTGATCCCGATATCGCTAAAGATGACACCAAGTCTGTCGCATAAACGCAGTGCGCGGCCACATTCGCATCATGTCACTGTCGAAAAGGAGCTTATCTCCAGAGACTTTGCCTGCAATCATGATAGTCAAACAGAGAGACGCCCAACGCACCACCATCGCCGCGCTGGATAGACGAGCCGCCAGTTCCAGAGATGCTGTCAGAAGTCTCGCCTGCGCCAGTGCTGCATCACGGCTCAGGGCGGATGTCACAACCCAGCATGCCGCCGACCTGATCGATATCCAGTTCGGTCAAAGTGATGAATGGGCGGTGATTCATGATCTGCGCTTGCGCGTAGGCGGTCACGCTCTGCAGATCAACCACGTGCTGATTGATTCGTCGCTGCGCTTCATCTGCCTGGATACCCGATTTCTGGAATTTGGACTGGACATAGGTGCACAGGGGCGGTGTCATACTGTCACCCGCTTCGAATCACGCCCGGTGGCCTCGCCGATCAACAAGATGGCCAAGGATGTGCGCATGGTGCGGGTGTGTCTTCAGGAGTCAGGTATCCTTCCACGTCGATACCACCTGATGCAGCGCGCAAGCGTGCAGGGCTTCATTCTGACCAATCCCGGACTGCGACTGAATATTCACCCTGAGGCCAGGAAACTGCGGGATACGGGTGCGTACGCCAGCAGTGCTCTCTTTTCAATGCTGTGGAAGCGCGATGCCGGGTCGAAGAAGTTATTCAGTGCCCGTCTCGGGGCGGAGGATCTGCGCGGTGTTGCCGAGCGCCTGGCCGCCTTGCATGAGCCTGTGTTTTCACCGGCATTACTCGAGCCGGAAAACCTGGTCGATGATCACACCAGGGCACTGCTGGTGGGCCAGTACTGAGCTGTCGCTCACGTGAATCAGTCGCTCATACCGATGCGTGTCGTTCTTCCGGGCAGTCACCAAGGTCGTCCAGCGAGATCGATACGCGCTCACCTGCCCGATTGGCAAGGTACACTTGCGTCTTCATGCTGTCGAGCGATGTGCGGAAGGATGCGCCCGCCAGCAGGGCAGCTGCCGCTTTTTCACTGATATCGTAGCGTCCGCACACTCTCGAGGTGCAAAAGATCGTCTGCGTACGATCGCGGCTGATGCGTTCCTGGGCAGCCAGGCAACCACACAGGTAACACTTGATGAAGTCCATGGATAGGTTCGTCACTCGCATCCTGTAGCCAAGTTCTGCAGATACTATTGGTCTCTGGCGCGTCGAGTTGTAAAACAGCGTGACATCTTCAGCGCGCAGTGGCACACGGCCACTCTGCGCTCCGGCCGGGTGATCCGCATCAGGCACTGGAAGCCCCGTTCATTCCACCAGTGAGCGTGGCCGCTTGCCCGGCAACCGCTGGGCCTTGCCACCGGTCTTGCCAGTGCTGCAAACTGCACGGCAGGTGATACGGAAAAACGGATACATTGTACATGACGGATTTCAGGACACTCTCGCTGGCAGACATCGCCTCGCTGGCCAGTGCAATACTGGTCAAGCGAGGATTTTCGGTGGAACAGGCAGCAGCCATTGCCGACACGGTCACCGCTGCCGAACGCGATGGCTGTCTGTCGCACGGCCTGTTCCGTATTCCTTTTTATGTAGCTGCCCTGAAAAATGCGCGGGCTGACCCGAGGGCTGTGCCGACGCTGCAGGTAAGCGACTCCTCGGTGGTGCACGTGGATGCGCACGGTGGTTTCTGCCCGCTGGCTTTGCAGGTGGGCGTACCGGCACTTCAGGAAAAAGCCCGGCAACACGGTATCGCGGCACTTGCCTTACATGATACCTACAACATCGCTGCCCTCTGGCCTGAAGTGGAAGATCTGGCCAACGCCGGACTGGTGGCTTTCGCGTTCACCGCCTCCAACGCCTATGTCGCGCCGGCAGGCGGTAGCAGGCCGGTGTACGGCACGAATCCAATGGCCTTTGGGTTTCCACGTAAAGGCGAGCAGCCCCTGGTCTTCGACCAGGCCTCCAGTGCCAGCGCCCGTGGTGAAATACAGTTGCACCTGCGCGAGGGAAAGCCCTTGCCCGCCGGGTGGGCGATCGACCGGAATGGCGAACCGACCACGGATCCGGTCACAGCACTGGAGGGCGCGCAACTGTGCTTTGGCGGGCACAAAGGGGCCAGTCTGGCACTGATGGTCGAGCTGCTCGCCGGTGCGCTGATCGGTGATGCGTTCAGCATGGAATCGTCCGCCCTTGATACCCATGGAGTCGGTGCACCGTTTGGTGGCGAGCTTGTGCTGGCTATTGACCCTTCGCACTGCAACCGCTCTACAGATCATCTGGCGCGTGCGGAATACCTGTTCCGTGAAGTGCTGGAGCAACCGGGTACCCGCTTACCATCACAGCGGCGATATACGTGCCGTCTACGCCATCAGTCAGACGGGGTGAAGGTGCCCATGTCCCTGCTCAGCGAATTGAGTGAGCTTGAAAATAACAGTGTCGGGTCCTGAGCGCGAAGCGGGTTGGATAACTGCTGCCGGCGTGCCTGTTGCCCTATCCACTGATAGGCTGGAACGATCAACAGCTGCCGTCCCCGGTGGTATCTGGCTTGTATTATTGGCGTCCGTTATGGTGGGCTGTGCCTTGCCGTTATCCCTGATCAGCTGGGGACAGGTTTATGCAGAATCCGGATTGAGCGCTAACTTCATGGACGTCATGCCATTGGCGGCCTGAGTTCAATGAGCTCGATGTCCGGCCACGTCCTGCCCGTCCGGGCATCAGCGAGCCCGCCCGCCATCCATTGATGGTCGCCGGCCACGGTATCGAGTGTGCCACAGCATCAGCAGAGCCAGCATGGCACCACCAATTGCACCATACAGATGGGCATCCACTACCACCGCCCCCCCCGCGACGGACTCGCTGCCTGGCAAGGCACCGCTGATCTGCTCCCAGGCAAGCTTGCCGGCCACCAGCAGCATCAGAACCGTGGCGGATTTCGGGTAGCGCTGAATGTCGGCCAGTACACCGGCGATGATGAGGCCGTGCAAGGTCCCCGAAAAGCCGACGTAACCCTGAACTTCGGGATTGAATAACCACAGGCCCACCCCCACTACCAGACTCGAGAACAGAATCAGCAGCAGCCACTGCATGGCGCTGAAGTATTCCCAGACCAGTGCCGCCACCAGTGCCAGGCCAACCATGTTCATCCACAAATGACTCTGGCCAAGGTGGACGAAATTACCACTAAGCAATAACCACCATGCACCGGAATCAATGCGCAGGCGATCAAAACGCAGCAGCTCATCAAGGCCCGCGTATTGCAGGACGATACACAGCAGAGCAACTGTCAGCGCGAGCCAGTAGGCAGGTGAGCGAATCAGCTTATCAAGTGATTGAATCATTCAGCAGGCATCGAGTCATACGGGCGGTGCTATCCTCATGGCATAACAGATCAACCCTTTGAGAATACGGGAGAAGTAGTCCTTATGGGAAAACAGATATATCAGGGCAGTTCCGTGCCTGCAGTGACGGTGAATCCGGGGTCGGTTACGATGTCCCGGCCGCGCACTGTCCACAGTGGTTTTACTCTCATCGAGATCATGGTGGTGGTGGCCATCATTGCGATTCTTGGCGCAACAGTCGTGCCGCTCATCATGGATCGACCGAATGAGGCGCGGGTGGTCAGGGCGAAGAATGACATCGCCTCGTATTCATCGGCACTGGAGCTGTACAAACTGGACAATTTCAATTATCCCTCGACTGATCAGGGCCTGGAGGCACTGGTGACCAAGCCTGCCGGTGACCCCGAACCTGCCAACTGGAATGGCAGCGGCTATGTGAAAAAGCTGTCAAAGGATCCCTGGGGGCGCGATTATCTCTACGAAAGTGAGGATGGTCAGTTCGAGATCATTTCGCTGGGCAACGACGGGGTAGAGGGTGGTGAAGGGTTCGATGCAGACATCAGTAATCTCGACACCGATTAGGTGAGACGTTGCACTGCATGGCAGCAGCGGACACGGAACCGGGCCTGTATCCGGACGCGAACGCTGGCAGGTTTCACGCTGATCGAGTTGCTGGTTACGGTCACGATCATTTCGATTCTGGTCGGGGCCGTGGTGATCAACATAGAATTCCGCAATGTCGGCAAGACGATCCGGGATACCGCCCTGCGCACCGCTCTGCTGATGGAACTGGCGGCTGATCAGGCTGTCTACTCGCGACACCAGTTCGGAATCCGTTTTCACCCGGAATCCTACGAATTTTACATGTTGACTGAAAACGAGGAGGGCGAGCAGCGCTGGGAGATCTACGAGGACGGCCAGCTGCGTTTCAGGAATCCGGATATCCTCACAGAGTTTGAGGTGGACATCTCCGGTCTGCCGATCATTCTTGAAGAACTGGCAGAAGAGATCAAAGATGCCACTGACGAGGACCCGCTGAAGCCGCACATCATATTTCTGTCCAATGGCGAGATCATCCCGGACTTCCGCATTCGTATCAGCGATCAGGATGGCGAATACCGCTACGAGGTCGCTACCGGTGAGGTATTGCCGGTAGTGGTGGAGCAATTGGAAGGCTCGTGAACAGATCACGTGGTTTTACACTCATCGAGGTCCTTGTGGCAATGACGATCATTGCGGTAGGGGTATCGGCCCTGGTCGCCTCGGCAGGCTCCAGTGCGTGGCGCGCTGACTATCTTCGCCAGCGTGAATTCGGACGCTGGGTCGCCAGCAACCAGCTGTCGATTTTGCAGGTTCTGCCTGCGTGGCCCGACGTGGGCACGAGCAATAGCGAAGTGGAAATGGGCAGCTTGCGGTGGTATGTCCGTACACGCACACAGGCGGTAGCGGATCCGGACTTGCGACGTGTCGACGTGGAAGTCAGGCGGGACCGGGAAGCCGACAACTATGTCTATACTGTGTCTGGATTTGTCGGCAATCCGGTAATTCGACAATGAGAATGCGTGGATTCACATTGATAGAGTTGCTGGTGGCGATGTTTCTACTGGCCATCCTGGGAACAGCCGGCTTTCAGATGCTCTTCCAGATAACCGCGACCAGGGATCGTATCGAGCAGCAGTCACAGCGTCTGAGTGAGCTGCAGCGTACCTTCTACTGGCTGGCCGAAGACATCACCCTGATTGCCGATCGGCCAGTGCGTTCAGCCATAGACTCGCGACTGTCCCCGCTGCAGTTCAACCTGCAGGGCGAAAACCTGTTCGAACTGACGCGGGCTGGCTGGGTCAACCCCGCTGCCGATCTGTTACCGGCACGCTCCAATCTGCAACGGGTGGCATACGGCCTGGAGGGTGACAAACTGATTCGCCAGTACTGGTACCATCTCGACCCGGTCGACGAATCGCCCAGCCGTCGTCGGCAGATGCTCAGTGGTGTGGAGTCCCTTGAGTTCCGGTTTCTGGACCGCACCGGCGAGTGGCAGGAAAGCTGGCCTCCACCGAATGTGGAAGATCCCGGTATGCCGCTGGCTATCGAATTCAGTCTCGAGCTTGACGACTATGGCCAGGTCGACCGCGTCTTTGCCCTGCCAGGATGAACGTCGATTCGATGAGCCAGTCCGCTGCGAGCAGGACGTCAGGTTCCAGCCTGCCCTCTGGTGCTGGACCGGTCATAACCCGCTGTTGCAGGTCCGTGAAGCGGGACGAGGATCGACGCAGGGCGAACACGCCGGGACGGCAGCGTGGTGTGGCCATCATCACCGCATTGCTGCTGATTGCGCTGGGCACCATCACGATGGTCGCGATAACCAGTCGTCAGCAGTTCGACATGCAGCGCGAGCGCAACGAAGGCATCATTCTGCAGGCCAGAGCCTTCGGCGTGAGTGGCGAGCGATTTGCCGCAGCGCTGCTGTATCGAGATGTCCAGGATGCCCAGCGGGAGAATTCCGATTCGCTGGATGATGACTGGGCGCAGACCATTCCACCCATCCCCATCGACAATGCCTCGATCCAGGGTTGCATCGTGGACATGCAGGGTCGCTTCAATCTGAACAACCTCGTCAATGCAGAGGGTGAGGCCGTGGAGTTTTTTACCGGTCAGCTGACCCGGTTGCTTGGCGAACTCAACATAGACCAGGCGAAGGCTCAGGCCATCATCGACTGGGTGGATGAGGATCTGAATCCGGTCATTCCTGATGGCGCCGAGGATGACTACTACACTGGTCTGGAGGTAGGCTACCGTGCGGCCAATGGAGCCTTCGTCAGCGTCAGTGAACTTCAGCTGGTCAAGGGATTCAGCAGTGCTATAAAAGAAGAGGCAGAAGACTATGAACTGCTGCTGCCACATATCTCGGCACTGCCGACCGTCAATGGGCCGACTGCCGTCAACGTCAATACTGCGACGCCCGAGGTGCTGGCGTCTTTGTCGGATGAGATCAAGCCATTGGCGGCCGATCTGTCGCGCTGGGACACGGGTGCCTATGAAGACTATCCTGAGTGTGAGGATATTTTCGACCTGTCCGCCGATGACGGACCGGAGACTCTGGTAGCGGAGCGCGATTTGGAACCGTACGAGAGCACTCTAATATTCGATCAGGAAGTGGATTCTGCAGACACCGGTGAGAACGTGGCGCCCGCAGGGACCTATGATGTGCGCTCCAACTATTTCCAGGTGCGCATCGACGTCGATGCAGAAGGTATTAAGTTATCCCAGTTCACCTTGCTCGAACGCAATGGTGAAGGCAAGACACGAGTGCTCTACCGCTCTCGCGATACGTTATAGAAACCAGGAATCATCGTGTCAAAACACGTCATCATATACATGCCTCGCGTAGGTGAGAGCGAGGTCCAGTGGGCCGAGTCCGACGACAACGGCAGACTCACCAGTGGAGTGGAATACAGCACTCTGGAAGAGGTCGCCGTTCAGGTGGAAGGACGCCGGGTTACGCTCGTTCTTCCAGCAGACGATGTCCTGCTGGCGGAAACGGTGGTGCCCGGCGGATCAGTTGCGCGCGCCCAGCAGGCGATACCCTATGCGCTGGAAGAACAACTGGCCGACGACGTGGACGAGCTGCATTTTGCGCTTGGTGCCAAAGGTCGCGATGACTCGTACCCGGTGGCGGTCATCAGTCTGCAGATGATGGATATGGTGACCGGGCAGTGCCAGGCCGCCGGTTTGCGACCGAGCCGGATCGTCCCTGAAACGCTCGCCTTGCCCCAGCTTGAGGGCAGCAGTCCCGACATTCGTGCATGGACGGCACTGCTCAATGATGACCAGGTGGTCGTGAGGCTCGATGGCAACAAGGGATTCGCTACTGATCCCGGCATGGCCAGTATCATGCTCGAGGGTGCGCGCGCTGAACTTGCCGAAGAGGTAACGGCATCACTGGTCATTTTTCGCACGGATTCCGCCAGGACTCTCAGCGTGCCCGACAGTGTCGACGTCGAACTGCGCCCCTGTGATCATCGACTGGCGCTGTATGCAAGCGGACTGGCAGGTTCTCCGCATATCAATTTGCTGCAGGGCGTCTACAATCCCAAGAAGAACTTCGACAAGACGTGGCAACCGTGGCGCTGGTCTATGGCGCTCGCGGCCTGTCTGTGCGTAGCGCTCTTTGCCGGTCAGTGGCTGGATGTGATGGCCCTGCAAAAGCAGGAATCGGTACTGGACGCACAGATCAGCGAGGCGTTTGAACAGGCATTGCCCGGTAGCCGTATGCAACGACCGAGACGTCAGATTCAGAGCGCGCTGGACGAGATGGGAGGAACCAACAGCGATGGCTTTACCAGTCGGCTCTCGCAGATTGCAGCAAGTCTTGCGACGCAGCCGCAGACTGAACTGAAGTCCATCGGTTATCGCAATGGCCGCTTTGATCTTGACCTGAACACCGACGCGGTCCCTACTCTGGACGCGCTGAAATCCGAACTCGCCAGGCGGGGTTCTCTGGCAATGAGCGTGCAGTCTGCCAATCGCGAAAACAATGTCGTGCGCGGTCGCGTACGTATTGAATGATGGAGCACAGTCGACGATGAAAGATTGGTATCTGCGGCAATCTCCACGAGACCGGTTGATCGTCGTGGTGGTGGCCGTGTTGAGCGTAGCCGGCATGCTCTATGCGCTGGCCTGGCATCCACTGCAGACGCGCAAGTCCCAGACCGAACAGGCACTGATTGCCAAGCAGGAAACGCTGGAATTCATCAGGCGCGCAGGTGCGCAGCTGCGCGCATCCGCCGGTCGTGGCGGAGTCAGCAAAGAATCCGACAAGCCTCCCTATCTGCTGATAGACGAGGTGATACGTCAGGCGCAGATGGATCCTCCTGAAAGAGTCGAACCAAGCGGCGCCAACGGTGCGCGTGTGCAGTTTGCCGAAGTTGAATTCGACAAGCTGGTGGGCGTACTGGCCGAACTGGAACTCTACGGGCTGGAGATTTCCAACTTGACCATCAGCCGCAAGAACCAGGGTACTGTCAGCGCACGCATCAACATGGAGCGTAATTGATGCGCATCGTCTGGCTCTGCCTGCTGGGTGCGATCTCCTATCTGGTCAGCATGCTGGTGCTGTTTCCCGCCGCACCGGTGGTCGACAGGATTCGTCCGCACCTGGGCCTCGTTGCGCTCGATGGTGTCAGCGGCAAGTTGTATAGCGGTGTCGTGTCGAGTGTGCGCTCAACCGATGATCTGCTACCGCTGGAGCTGCAGAATGTCGCATGGACGGTGTCGCCAGGCAGCCTGTTACAGGGTGGTGCCGGTGCCAGGATCAGTTTTGATGGTTACGGTGGTGGTGGCAGCGGCCTGGTCTCCCGGCAATGGAACGGGGAGGTTGTGGTCAGTGATTTTAAGTTCACTGCAGAGGCAAAGGCACTGGAACCCCTGCTGCCGGTTCCGATTGCGAGTTTCGCCGGGGAGCTCTCCGGCACCATCGATCAGATCGTGCTGGCCAACAATCTGTTGCAGCGGCTTGGCGGGCAGCTGACCTGGTCGAATGCAGCCCTGGAGAGACCTGTGCCGACTGCCCTGGGTACGGTGCAGGTGCTCATTGAGCCAGAGGCGGATCTGTCTCATGTGGTCAATCTCAGTGCAGAGGGTGGTGACGTCACGATGAACGGTACGGTTACCGTGAGACAGAACGGTGACTTTGCAGCGGACGTATTGCTCAGCCCAGCTCCCGGGGCCTCCCCCGAGGTCGTCAACGGGCTGCGCCAGATGGGTCGTCCGGATGCACAGGGGCGGGTGCGCCTGCAACGTCAGGGCAATGTGAATCGGCTGATGTGACACTCATGATTCCCCCGGCTCAGCCGCTAGTCAGAACAGGACCGCACGACCCTCGACCCATGAGTATCGCCCCAGAGATCACCTGTCGACTGACTCGCGAAGCGTTGGCCATTGCACGTCGTGCCGGTACCCGTATCCTCGAAGTCTATGGAGCTGGCGAATACCAGGTAAGGTACAAGGCCGATCAGACACCGGTTACCACGGCCGATCTGGCAGCGCATGAACTCATCCTGGAAGAGTTGCAGAAGCTGGACCCGTGTCTGCCCGTATTATCCGAAGAGTCCGATGCCATTACCTTTGAAGAACGTAACGGGTGGTCGGCGTACTGGCTGGTGGACCCTCTGGACGGAACCCGTGAGTTCCTGCGCCGCAATGGTGAGTTCTCCGTGATCATCGCGCTGGTGGTAAACAACAAACCGGTGGCAGGCGTCATCGTGGCGCCCGTGCTGGATATTGCCTACTTTGCCACGCAAGGCGGTGGCGCTTTCAAGCAGACTGGTGATGAGGAACCCTGCTCGATCCATGTGCGCTCCGCACCCAGGCAGGTAACCGTTGCGCGCAGTCGCAGTCCGAAGACCGGACCCCGCCTGCAGGAGTTCCTGGATGCCATCGGCGAGCACGACGAGATTTCCATGGGTTCGGCCCTCAAGTCATGTCTGGTGGCGGAGGGTACAGCAGATATCTACGCGCGACTGGGGCCGACGGGTGAATGGGATACGGCAGCAGCCCAGTGTATCGTCGAAGAGGCTGGTGGTTACATTTGCGACATGAATAGTCGTAACCTGACCTACAATATGCGCGAGTCTCTCATCAATCCGAATTTTCTGGTCTATGGGGACGACGCCATCGACTGGGTCCAGCACCTGTCACCCGATATGCAACAGGTCTGAATCGGCTCAATCGCCGGGAAGGCCGGGTATTTGTCGATTCGTGAAAGATGGGAATTTACCGACAACTTCCAGGGCGTCCGCGATAAACTGACCACCAGCAACCCTTTCTGGCGACGTGTGACTAGACTATTCAAGACCCCTGAAGAGGCTGAGGCTGCCTTCTACCAGGCTATCGAGCGGGCCGACATGGGGGCGCTCGATGAAGTCTGGTCCAGTGATGACAATATCGTCTGCGTCCATCCGGGCGCGACCCGGATCGAAGGCAGGACTGCCGTGATGGAAAGCTTCATGGAGATGTTTGCCCAGGCGCCGCTGCTGAGCTTTTCCATCGTGGATGCCCTGTGTACCGGAAATGAGAGCCTGGCGGTGCACCAGGTTCGGGAAGAGATCGCATTTGAGGGACAGGCAGTCAGCAGCATGGTCTCGACCAATATCTATCATGTGGAGGATGGCGGCTGGCGCATGCTGTTACACCATGCTTCGCCAGAGCCGGACATGGATTTTCCGGGCGAATTTGATGATTTCCAGGGTTTTGATGGCACGGGAAATGATGAGTTCGACGATGACCTGGAAGAGACTGGGGAACCATTCCGCCCACCCTTGCTGCACTGAACCGGGCAGCGCTGTCCGGGGCCGAACACGACTGAGTTCATGGTAGCGCTTTCCTTACACAGCGAGCTGTACAACCACGATGGCGTGTCGGTGTCACCGTCGTGGCTGGTCAAGGGCAAGTCACGGTTCGCCATCCGCACCATCGTGCAACTGGATTTCATCGAGCTGGTGCCGCCCCGTGGCAGAGCGCTGTTCATGCTCGTGGTGGGTTTTTGTCTGATCCTGCTGAGCCTGTATTATGTACAGGCGGGTGCCCGGCCCATTCTCATCCCGATCGTCATGCTGGTGGCCAGTGTGGTCCTGGCGAGCGGATCCGCGCTGGCCCTGTATCTGGCCAGGCCGACTTACCGCATCGATGTAATCCTGCTCGACCGTAGCCGTATTGCCCTTGATTGCCAGCAACAGAGCGAGGCACAGGAGCTGCTCACGCAATTGAGTCGAGCGATGGACTGGCATCGCAATGCCGATCTCGAATTCGATGTGCCGCGTGGCAGCTGGTTGCGCCAGGGTGTTGCCCATGGCAAGGGGCGCAGGCGTGGTCCCGCCGCGGCCATTGTCAGGGAAGGCTCCAGGCGATTTCGTGATTTTTTTACGGGAGGCTCAGAGGCAGGCCGAAAGCAACGGATACACCGCGGTGCAGGTTCAGCGCGTTCAGTTTCTGCACGAACTGCAAGCCGCAACCAGCACCCCGAGCGTAAGGGCCTGGCAACGGCGGAGCGGGACCGCGCCGCACCACCAGCCGATGCGGATTCGTCGTTACCCGTCGGACCCGTGGTGGCGACCCGGCAAGCGGGCGCAGCTTCACGGGCATCTCAGGCGCTCTCATTGCTGTCGACACTCTCCCGACGACACGAGTAGTGCGCAGGCGGTTTCCCTAACGCGGCTCCCGATCAGCAAGACGGCCTTTCAACGACAGTCCTGCGGCGCCTGTTCTCACATCGTCTGCCTGCTGATTGAACATCACCAGAACCATGCCTGAGAGCATCAGGGCAGTCGCGGGATAGAACAGCACGGACGGAATCTCGTCATAGAGCCAGTAAGCGATGAGGCCAGCTACGATGAACTGAGCCAGGGTCATGACACCAACGGTCTGCCCACGCATATGTTGCATGGCAAAATTGAGTGCCGAGTGACCAATGACAGTCGACACCGCCGCCAACGCCAGTACCATCGTCAGGTTCATGGCGTCCATGGCGGGTATTACCTGGCCGAACAAGGGTGCCACCATCAGCAAGGCAGCGCCGGCTACGGCATAGACCGGTACCACGTACAGCCATAAGCTGGGTAGACTGCTGTGGCGACGTGCCAGTGCCAGGTACAATGCAAACAGGAACATCGAGACCAGACAAGTGGCATCGCCCGCCAGATAACCGGTACTGAGGGTCAGGTTGTCGATGGCGAGTATGCCCAGTCCCGCCACGGCCAGCAGCGTCGCCAGGGCTTCGCCGCGATGCAGGTGTTCACCGAACAGCAGCCACAATAACACCGGCATGACCAGTGGCACGAGATTGACGATGATCGTGGCATTGGCCCCGAGGCTCAGTCTGGCACCAATGACCCATGTGACGAAATGCGCCGCCAGGACGACGCCGGGCAGCAGCGAACGGCTGAAGACTTCGCGGTAACCGGCATCTGCGTATCGTCGACGTGCACGGAGGTATACGGGGCACAGTAAGGCTGCGGCCAGCAGCACTCGCCAGGCGGCGAGTGTGACCGGGGGGTCAGTGCTCTGTCGTATGAAGACGAAGGAGCAGGCGGTGGCGACGATGCCGGTCAGCAGGATCATCCAGCACACGGCGGGCGAAGCGGCCTGTCTCACGGCTGCAAGTGGAAGTCGTAGTCAATGATCAGCGGGGCATGATCCGAGAATGGTTTTTCCCGATAGACCCGGCTACGTTGTACCCTGGATGCCAGGTCATCACTGATGATGTGATAGTCGATGCGCCATCCCACATTATTGGCACGTGCCTGTCCACGCTGCGACCACCACGTATATTCATGCGCTTTCTGCGGAAGCTGGCGGAAGGCATCACAGAAACCGTGTTGCTCGAAAAGCTCGTTCAACCAGGCCCTTTCCTCTGGCAGAAAGCCGGAATTCTTCTGGTTGCCACGCCAGTTTCTCAGGTCCGCTTCGGTGTGCGCAATGTTCCAGTCACCACAGACGACGACGGATCTGCCCTGTTCACGAAGTTTTTGCAGATGCGGAAGAAACGCATCCATCATCCGGTACTTGTACTCCTGCCGCTCATCACCGCTACTGCCCGAGGGCATGTAAAGTGAAATCACACACAGATTGCCGAATTGCGCTTCGAGATAGCGCCCCTCCCGGTCGATCCAGTCGATACCAAGGCCACGGATCACCTTTTGCGGATGCAGGCGGCTGAACAGGGCCGTTCCGCTGTAACCCTTCTTTTGTGCGTCGTGATAATAACAGTGAAGGTGTTTCGGGTGATACACAGGGTCCGCCAGCTGCCACTCCTGCGCCTTGGTCTCCTGGATACAGATGACATCGGCCCGCTGCCGGTTGACCCAGGAGAAAAAACCCTTCGAGGCGGCAGAGCGTATGCCGTTGAGGTTGGCGGTGATGATTCGCATGAATGTCGATTGTACACCGGGCTTTTTACGCGCAAGGGATTAGCGATGGCCCTCACATAAACCGACCGTGTCACTCACGATCCGTGCTCACCTGACGCTACGCATTTAACAGGTCGGTAGATCTTTGCCAGTCAGACCAGTGCAATGGGAGATTCCCACGTATCTGAGTAACGGAGTGCAGTGATGTTACAAACTCTAGGGCCGGGTGCAAGCTCGGTTGATACAGCTCGAGCGGTATACCAGACAGCAGGTTCAGGGTGCAGGCTGCGACTGGCGGGCACCGCCATGGCCGCTATTCTGGGAATGGTCAGTGTCGCGGCACAGGCAGAACCAGTCTACAAGTATGAAGATCGTGGCCTGATTACCTATCAGGATCGGGCACCCGATTCGAAGCAGGACGAGGGTCACAGTATCCTGAACAATCAGGGGGTGGTGCTGGAGGAGGTACTCAGCAGGCAGCAACGTCGGGAGGCGCGTAAACGTGAACGCCAAGAGGAACTGGCGCGGATCCGTGACCGCGCCCTGCTGGCGACGTTTACCACCGAAGATGACCTGATACGAACCCGGGACGATCGTATCGGCATGCTCGATGGACTGATCAGCCGTCTCGATGACCGGATCCGCATCCTCTCCGAGCGTCTGGCGGTGGTGGACAAGCGCGTGCAGATGCAGGAGAAATCCAATGGTCAGGGCAAGGCCCAGGAATCGCTCTATGCCGAGCAGCACAGTATCCAGCGCAACATTGAAAATGCCTGGTCGCTGATCGACTCCAAGGCTGCCGAGCGCAGCGAAGTGGCTGACAAGTTCGATGATGACCTGGTCCGGTATCGGGAACTCAAAGCTGAGCGCAGCTGATTTTCCCGGTGGTGTTGCGGCGCGTTCACAAGCGCGGCTGATTGGTGTAGCTTGTCGTCACTTGCCAACCCCGGTGCAGTGCCATGACACTACCTTCCGCCTCGCCAGATCATCTGGGTCTGGACAGCGACCGCCTGCATAGACTTGAACGCTGGTTGCAGCTGCAGGTTGAGCAGAATCGTGTGGCCGGTGCCAGCGTGTTGGTTGCCCGTCACGGGTCGGTTGCGCTGTTCAAGGCAGCAGGCAAGGCGCAGCTCGGCCCGGCGCATGGCAAAGAACAGCTCTTTGCCCGTGATACCCTGACCCGCCTGTATTCCATGACCAAGCCTGTCACCACGGTGGCGGCGATGATGCTGCACGAGCAGGGACACTTCCAGCTCGATGATCCCATTGCCTGGTATCTGCCGGCATTTGCCGAAACACCGGTGTGGACCGGCACTGCGCCGCCAGCAGATACGCTGGATGTCGATGCGTTGTTCAGGCATGTGGAACCACAGCAGCAGCCTGTCACGGTACGTCATCTGATGACCCATACCTCAGGGCTGACCTACAGCTTCATGAATGCCACACCGGTCGATCAGTATTACCGTGACAACGACCTGGTCTTCCCTGGCTCCAGCAGCACACTGGCAGAACTGGTCGACAGGCTGGCGAAGGCACCGTTGCTGTGTCAGCCGGGAACTCGATGGAACTACAGTGTGGCCACCGATGTCCTGGGTCGCCTGGTGGAAATCTGGTCGGGCCTGCCATTGGATGAATTCTTCTCCCGGCACATTTTTTCCCCGTTGAAGATGCCCGATACCGGTTTTCATGTGCCTGACGATCAGCATCACCGGCTGGCGGACCTGATGGGGCCTGCAGGCGGCGGAGATCTTGGCCGCATTGGCGGTGCTGCCACCGGGACGCAGTGGCTGGCAGGCTCCGGCGGCCCTTCGACCATGAGTGCGCACGCCCGCGGCACCATCCTCGATCCCCCCGCGCTGCTGGAGCCAGGATCGGCCAGTGTGTTCGGGTGCGCGCCGACACTGTTTTCCGGTGGCGGCGGACTGGTCGGCTCGATCGATGACTTTGCCCGTTTTGCCCAGATGTTACTCAATGCAGGTGAGCTCGATGGCGTTCGATTGCTGTCACGCAAGA
This sequence comes from Granulosicoccus sp., assembly GCA_013002205.1. GTDB lineage: Bacteria > Pseudomonadota > Gammaproteobacteria > Granulosicoccales > Granulosicoccaceae > Granulosicoccus. Next base: position 9,597 of record JABDKN010000077.1, on the reverse strand, counting down.
GCGTTCAGTTCATGCGGAAGAACCAGTTACCGGGCAACGTCGACATGGCCGCCATGGGTCAGGCTGTGTGGAGCGAGACGAGCTACGAGGGAATCGGGTTCGGCCTGGGTTTTGCCGTGGTCCTGGATCCGGTCAAGGCCCAGATGATTACCTCCCCCGGTGAGCATCACTGGGGTGGTGCCGCCAGTACCTTTTTCTGGATAGATCCGGCTGAGGACCTGTTCGTGGTATTCCTGACACAGCTCTACCCCTCATCCACCTACCCGCTTCGACGTGAACTCAGGACGGTTGTCTATCAGGCACTGGTCGATCACGAGTGAGTGTCCGCGTTCGCACGTGACCGGCCGTTCGGTTCAGGCTGGCAGCACCTGCAGGCTGAAGCGGGTATTCAGGTAAGGATATCAACTGCGTGCTTCGTGGATCAGCGTACCCAGGCCCTGGTCGGTGAACAGTTCCAGCAGAACGGCGTGCTGCACGCGACCATCGATGATCACGACACTGCGCACGCCAGCGGCCACCGCATCCAGAGCACACTGGACCTTGGGCAGCATGCCGCCGTGCAGGGTGCCATCATTGATCAGGGCGGCGATATCGCCCGGGGTGAGACCACTCAGCAGTTCACCCTGTTGATCGAGTATGCCGGGTGTATTGGTCAGCAACAGCAGGCGTGAGGCGTTCAATGCAATGGCAATGCTACTGGCTACCAGGTCGGCATTGATGTTGTAGCTTGCACCGCTGGCATCGGTGCCGATGGGTGCAATGACCGGAATGATGTCGTTGTCAATCAGGCGAGTCAGCACGCCTGTGCGGATGTGCCGGACTTCCCCGACATAACCCAGAGAGACTTCCGGCTTGCCCGGCAGATGCATCGGGCTGGCTTCGATGAGGTCTGCATCCTTGCCGGTCAGTCCGATTGCACGCCCACCGACCTGGTTCAGCAACGATACAATGCTCTTGTTGACCAGACCGCCGAGAACCATCTCCACCACTTCCATGGTGGGTGTATCGGTGACACGCATGCCATCGATGAACTGACTGTCGATATTCAGCCGGTTCAACATCTGGCCGATCTGTGGCCCACCGCCGTGTATCACGACCGGATTGATGCCGACCTGCTTCATCATGACCACGTTCTGCGCAAACGAGCGCTTCAGTAATTCATCGGTCATGGCATTGCCGCCATACTTGATGACGACCGTCTGGCCGGTATAGCGTTGCAGGTAGGGTAATGCCTCGGTGAGCACGCGTGCTGTGTCCTCGGCACTGCGGCCGTCGCTCGGAGTGCCCTTATCGCTGGTGTCGCTCATCGATTAATCGCTGATGTGTCGTGAAGTCTTCAGAAGGGGATGGCCAGGTGGCTGTCGGTTGCCTTGATGGCTACACGGAATTCATCCTGTATACGCTTGAGTGCAGCCTCGGTGTCCGCCTCGAAGCGTATGACCAGGGAAGGCGTCGTATTGGATGCACGAACCAGTCCCCAGCCATCGGCATAGTCTGCGCGAACGCCATCGATGGTGGTCAGCGTTGCACCCTCGAAACTGGCTGCGCCGGCAAACCGTTCTATGAACTCGTGCTGGGCACCGTCGCGGTGAAGTTTGACGTTCAGCTCAGGGGTATTGATGCTGTTGGGGATCTGGCCGAATAGCTCGCTGGCCGGTCTGTCTGTGCGGGACAGTATTTCCAGAAGCCGCGCGGCGGCATACAGGGCGTCGTCGAAGCCGTACCAGCGTTCCTTGAAGAACATGTGGCCACTCATCTCGCCTCCGAGCAGGGCGCCGGTTTGCTTGATGCGCGCCTTGATGAAGGAATGGCCGGTTTTCCACATGTCCGGAACACCCCCGGCCTCGGTGATGGCCGCAGGCAGTACCCTGGAGCACTTGACGTCGTAGATGATGCGGGCACCGGGATTTCTGGTCAGTACGTCCCGGGCGAACAGCACCATCTGCCGGTCCGGCCAGATGACGTTGCCTTGATCGTCGACGACACCCACACGATCTCCGTCGCCATCAAAGGCGAGACCGACTTCACATCGCTTTTCCCGGACGACCCTGATCAGATCTTCCAGGTTGGCAAGCTTGGCAGGATCAGGGTGATGGTTGGGAAAGTTGCCGTCGACCTCGGTAAACAGCGCGCTCGACTCACAGCCCAGGCCGTCGAACAGTTGCGGTGCGGCAACCCCCGCCACACCGTTGCCGCAATCGTAGGCAATCCTCATGGGCCGTTCCAGCCTGACGTCGCCGAGAATGCGGTCCAGGTAGTCAGGCAGGACATCGGTTTCGGTGAGCCTGCCGGGCGTCTCGCTGTCGTGCAGCCGGCCTTCCACCACGCGGGTATGCAGTGCGGTGATACCCTCGCCGAAGAGCGCATCGCCACCGACGACCATCTTCAGTCCATTGTACTCCGGCGGATTGTGACTGCCGGTGACCATGATGCCGCAGCCCGTATCCAGATGAATGGTGGCGAAGTACAGGACCGGGGTCGGTACCATGCCGATGTTGATCACTTGGACCCCGGTGCTTCGTATCCCGGCAATCAACGCCGCCACCAGGTCCGGGCCTGACAGGCGTCCGTCGCGAGCTATGACCACACTGTGGATACCCCGATCATGACACTCACTGCCGAAGGCACGGCCTATGGTTTCAACCGCTGCCGGTGTCAACGTATCGGTAACGACGCCGCGGATGTCATAGGCGCGAAAGATGGCGGGAGAAATGCTCATGTTTCATGGCTCGTGAGTATCAGGTCTGGTGCTTTTTTCGACGTTCACTGTAACGCAGTGCGAACGACTAAGGTCCACTGCGAATCAGTTTTCGCCGGTTGAGCCAAAACCGCCTGCACCGCGATCGCTGGCAGCGAAGCTGTCCACCCGGTTGAAGCGTACCTGGGCAACCGGGACGATCACCAGCTGCGCGATCCGGGTACCGACTTCGATGCTGAACGCTTTGCTGCCGCGATTCCAGCAGGAGACGAACAGCTGGCCCTGGTAGTCCGAATCGATCAGGCCCACCAGGTTGCCCAGTACAATTCCGTGTTTGTGACCGAGACCGGAACGGGGCAGGATCATGCCGGCATAGCCGGGGTCGCCTATATGAATGCACAGTCCGGTCGGTATGAGTTCCGACTCACCGGGATTCAGTAACAAGGTGTCGCTGACGCAGGCTCGCAAGTCCAGGCCTGCCGATCCGGCACTGGCGTATTCCGGCAATGCAATGGTGTCCCCGACTCGCGGGTCGACCACCGTGTAATTGATCGTTGTCACCGTTGCACTCCCGGTGGGCATTTGTCATCGTGACTTTCTCTGGCCTTCAGGCGCTCTGCGATGATGCTCAGCAGAGACGCTGCCACCTCATGCTTGCTGGCCGCAGGTATGTGCGCATGGCCGTGCTTGCCGGGCCAGTACACCTCCAGTGAATTGGTATCGGTGCCGAACACCGGATTGGCGGGCTGGCCGACATGATTGGCCGCAATCATGTCCAGGCGCTTGCTTTGCATCTTGGCGCGCGCATGCGCCTCCAGCTGTTCGGTTTCCGCGGCAAATCCAACACAGAACGGCCGCTCGGTCAGAGAAGCGACGCTCTTGAGTATGTCGGGATTGCGCACCAGCGACAGCGCCATGTGATCGTTGTTTTTCTTGATCTTCTGGTCCATGACTTGTTCCAGTCGGTAATCGGACACCGCCGCAACGGAAATGAAAACATCCGCGCTGCCTGCCTGGGCCAGTACCGCCCTGAGCATGTCATCCGCCGAGATGACATCGATGCGCCGGATACCCGGTGCAGATTGCAGAGATACCGGCCCGGCGATCAACGTCACCTGTGCACCGGCCTTCAATGCTTCTTCCGCAAGCGCAAATCCCATCTTGCCGGAGCTGTGGTTACTGATGTAACGAACGGGATCGATGGACTCCCGGGTCGGGCCTGCAGTAATCAGGATGCGCTTACCAGAGAGTCTGCCCGCAGTCGAGCGGGATGCTGTCCGACCAGTGTGTGAATACCGGTCTGCAGGCGTAGTGGATCCGACCTCGCTGCTGCGCGCATCCGGATGCAGGCAGGTAAGCAGGGCGTCACGAATTTCCTCGGGTTCCAGCATTCGACCAGCGCCGGTTTCTCCGCAGGCCTGCGCACCCTCTGCCGGGCCGAAGAAGAGGACACCGCGGCTGGCCAGTGTCTGGCAATTGGCGATCGTGGCAGTGTTCTGCCACATCAGCCTGTTCATGGCGGGTGCCACATGGATCGGTGCCTCGGTGGCCAGGCACACGGTGCTCAGCAGGTCGCTGGCCATGCCATGCGCAAGCCTTGCCAGCGTGTTGGCACTGGCAGGCGCTATCAGGATCGCATCAGCCCAGCGCGCCAGTTCTATATGACCCATGGCCGCTTCGGCAGCCGGATCGAGCAGGTCCAGACGTACCGGATTGCCAGTCAGGGCCTGGAAGGTCAGGGGTTGCACGAAAGCCTGGGCTCCGGGAGTCATGATTACCTGGACGGCCGCCCCTTCGTCCATCAGCCGACGCGCCAGTACGGCACTCTTGTAGGCAGCGATGCCGCCGGTGACACCGAGCAGGATATGTTTGTTGGTTAGCGCAGTCATGGGCCGGCATGTTACCAGTTTGTCCCATCACCAGCGGCATGTGGGCAGTGTCACAGAAACACCCACAGGATGCCTGAGCGCCTGGTGACCCGGTGCAGAGTGTGATCTACTGCAACCCGGACTACACGATCGCAAGGATGCAGATCATGACCATCAAGAACTGGCCGCAAAGCGAGCGGCCACGGGAGAAGCTCCTGCACCTGGGTGCAACGGCATTGAGCGATGCCGAGCTGCTCGCCATTTTCATTCAATCCGGAACCGCGGGGCTGTCGGCTGTCGACGTGGCGCGCCAGGCACTGGTCCAGTTTGGCAGTCTGAACGCGCTGGTCAGTGCCGATCAGCGGCGATTCTGCTCAGCTGCCGGTCTGGGCGTTGCTCGCTACGGCCTGTTGCAGGCGGCCCTGGAACTGAGCAGGCGGCATGTTTTCGAAACCGCCTTGCAGGGTGATGTTCTGCGTTCACCCCAACAGGTGCGTCAGTACCTGTCGCTGCACCTGAGCGGCCTGGGACACGAAGTGTTCGCCGCCCTGTTTCTGGACAACCGGCATCGTGTCATCGAATACCGTGAATTGTTTCGTGGCACCATCGATTCGGCGGCAGTGTATCCGCGCGAGGTGGTCAAGCGTTGTCTGTCCATCAATGCCGCCGCGGTGATCTTCGCCCATAACCATCCCAGCGGCGTCGCGGAACCCTCAGACACCGATGTTCGCCTGACGCGAAAGCTGGTGGACGCGCTGGCACTTGTCGACGTGCGTGTTCTGGATCACCTGATCATCGGGCAGGGCGTTCAGACATCCCTGGCAGAGCAGGGGTTGATGTAAGCGGTCAGGCATTGCCCTGGCCCCGATCAATCAGCCAGCGCCCGATGATCTCATGCAGCCTGTCGTCAACCGGCTGCAGGGACAGTCGTGTGTAGTGCTGCGTGGACGCTACACCCTCGTCGGCTCTGAGCACATGTGTCAGGTCTGGCAGGACATGAGCCTCCAGTGGTGCGCGAATGAGCGTCTTCAAAGTGTCGACGTCGGCTGGCAGGCTCTGCAGGTCCTTGGCGCCCCCGATCGCCAGCGTCGGAACAGTTGTTTCAGCGAAGATCGCCGGCCCATCCAGGGCGATCATCTCGCGTATCCATTTGGCATTGATCAGCTGTTTCCTGATCTTGATGGTCGCGCCTGAGGATTGCTGGATACGCTTGACCAGTTTTTTCTGCTTGGCGATCTGATTGCCACTCAGGCGCAGGAAAAACCGGAGCAGCCCGCCCTTGAATCCACGCAGTGTCGAGATTTCCTGTAGTGCCACTTCAGCCTGCCGCTGAATGACGCGGGCGTAGTTCTCGACAGAGGGTGAAATCAGTATCTGACCGTCGATCGTCGGGTTCGACGCTGCCAGTTGCGCGGCAATCAGCGCCCCTTCACCGTGTCCCAGCAGATAGAAAGAAGTTTCTTTCAGGGAAGACAGCTGCTGCATCCAGGACAACCACCGAGCGGCATCACCGACAAGCTCGGTATGACCGGTGGCATCGAAGTCACCGGTACTCTTCCCACATCCTCTCTTGTCATAGCGCACACTGGCTATCCCTTTCTCACACAGCTTCGCGGCAATACTGTTGAACAGGTTCAGTTGCACCCTGGCGGAGTTCTGGTTTCTGTCCAGTGGGCCGCTGCCGGCAATCAGCAGAACACACATCGCCATCCCGTCACCATCCGGCCGCGACAGAGTACCTTCCAGGGTTACGCCATCGTGTTCGATCGAGACCAGTTTTTCATTCATATGCCGGGTTCGTTTATCCGCCTGTCATGCATGGTCTGGACTATAGGTTGAAACCAGTGCGAGTGGGTTGGGCATCGGCTGGCCGGTGTAACGGGATACGGGTGGAGGTGTCCGTGCCGGCTGGATGATGACAAGGTCAACAAACCGGCATGGCTGACGTTATTTTGTCACCTTCTCGTAAAGTCAATTACAAATCGGCAAACTTGTTACTCTGGTGAACCTGATCATCGCTTACCCGGTCCCAATGCCGGTGTTAACAGGCTATTGTTGGCAGCTGAGCCTGACAACGCGGCAGGTTAGTAGACAACCGGACAGTTTCAACTTACCAGCCGGAAAGCAACCAGGGAACCAGTAACGATGGGCAGCAGCAGATTATCCGCATTCACCGTGATTCGACGAACCAGCCTTCTACTGGTCATGACGGTCAGCGTGTCGGCATGCAGCGCATTGGGATTGAAGGCCCCATGGCATACCGAACCAGCCCCTGATTACCAGCTGATTGCGGAGAATCTCGTCAATTCCCTGTCGCAGTTTCCGCACCTCAACCCGCATCTGGCGACGGTGCAGGTGGTCAAGCCGCATTCCTCATTCAGCCGGCAGGTCGAGACTGAGCTGGACAACCGCGGATACAAGCTTGAGCGGGTTGATGGACAGGAGGGCCTGAATCAGGTCAAACCCGAAATACGGCATGTCGCCACCGAGGCGGGTGAGAAGCGGCTTTATGTGGTGTCCATCGGACAGGTATCCGTCGAGCGTGCCTTCGACGTGATTGCCGACAAGACCGTGCCGGCCAGTGAGCAGATCATACGCGGCACCAAAGAGCGCAGGGTAAGCCTTAACGATGACATATTTGAAGCACCAGCCAGTGAATACACGACGGTTGCCTTCAAGCCGTACCAGGGGCCGCAGATCGCGGATGTGCTGGCGGCTCCCGATACGAAGTCAAGGTCAACGAACTGGTGGAGTCGTGGCCGGCAGTCTGTGGTAAAGAAGAACGTCTATGAAACCCTGACCAGCAATTATCAGGATGTCTTTGCCGGGTATGAGGATGTCGAGCAGAGCATTCTGATATTCCCCAACGATTCACTGCGCCTGGGCAATGTCAACAAGGAAATCATCGAGCGTTTCGTCGCCGACATGAATCCCGCGACAGACATCCTGTCCGTCATCGGATGCAGCCATGGCAATACGGAGATCAATAACGGCAACAGCCTGCTGGCACTTGGTCGCGCCAATCGTGTCAAGGAGGCCTTCCTGTTCTCGGGACTTCAGCACGATCAGATTCTCGATGAAGGCTGCTGGGCGCCACAGACGTTTGACGAAGTCATGCCACAGCGCGGCGTCGTGCTCACACTCAAGCGGCAGAAGAAATCATGACCTTCACGCTGATGCACCGGAAGCCGATTGGCTGCGTGACGCTCAGCCTGTTGTGCATGCTGCTGCCGTTATCGCCTGCGGCGAGCGCTCAGACGAGCGCCCTTGCAGAGTCTGTCCCAGGCTCAGCTCAGTCGGAACAGGCGCAGATCATCCTGTGGTTTGATGCGGCGCCGCTGGATCTGGTGATCACCCGGTTGGCGGACATATCGGGCCGCGCAGTCGAAACGGATGGCGTTCCCCTGATGCGGGTGTCCGGGCGCCTTAACGGTTCCCTGGAGGATGCGCTGGAAGCGCTGTCAGTACGTCATCCAGTGCTCTTCGACGTCACCGATGACACCTTGAGCGCGACCAGCAGTGAGTTCGTCACGAATGTATCCATACTGGCACCGAGCCAGGATCTCGACGAGGCGTTCAAGCGGCAGTTGCTTGACCATCGGGGTGCGGGGAATCAGCTCGAATTTCGTGACGATTCGGTTCGTGTATCGGGGCATCCGGCATTCGTCGGACGTACCGCCATGCTGATCAACAAAACGATCATCGATCCTGGCCTGCGTGACAGTACTCAGGGAGCGATGAATTCCGCCAGGAGCCTTGCAGAGAATCCGCTGCCTGGCGCCGCTGCGACGCTTGATGCGGGTGCCGGTGAATTGCTGGCGGATATCCGTGATGAAGCCAAAGCACCGGCCGAGCAGGCAACGCTGGTGCGACCGATTCGCTGGGTCACGGATATTCCCGGATTTGATACGTTCTAAGCCGACCAGGCCGCCGCTGGTCGGAGCTCGTCCGCTGTCAGGGTGCGTGCCCCTTGATGCGCCACCGCAATTCATGAGCCAGTAGTCAATGACTTCGAATAGAAAAGTAACAGGGCCTCGAGCAGCAGGGCCGAAGGCGCCGGATACGAGGCGGGACACCCCGGGTATGGTCCCGGCAACGGGTAGCTGGACCCACCGGCTGAACAAGCTGCTGATTGCCCTGGGCGTCATTGCATTTGGTGTGATCGTGACGGATCGCGTGCTCGAGGCGTTCCGCGCAGATGATGCGCCTGTCGATGTGACGCGGCTCGACGATGCTTCCGGCGTCACCGTGGAATCCGTCAATGAGATAGCGGCTACCACCGTGCAGAGCATTTCTCCTGCACCTGTCCTTGATGGCAATCTGCCATCCACGACGCAAAGCCACGGGGACGAGTCGGATTTCGCCGAACTTGACGATATGGAAGTGATCGATCGTTTACAGGAACTGTTCGGCAGCCGCGTGGTGCTGGTCTCTGCGACGGAACCAGTCTACGTGATGACCGAGGACATGCGCCGGATCGGGATTGGCGAAGCGGTCAATGAAACGATAACCCTGGCAGGTGTGACCGCTGATCGGCTGACGCTCGAACACAACGGCGAGCTGATGCTGTTAAGACTGCCGGATCCGGCCGTGGAATAGCAGCCGGCAGCCGTCCGGCGCCTGCCGTGTGCAGTATTGCAGACAGGGCAGCGTCTGAGCGGACTCTCCCTGGAGTCTTCCGCCCCGGTGGCAACGGACTACGTCCCCCTGAATGGATACTCATCAAATGACAACGCAAAGCCTCTATCCTCTGACCTCATCCGCCGTATCCCGAACGCTAACGTTGGCGTTCGCCTGTGTGCTTCTGGCTGCCTGTTCCGGTAGCGATGGCTCGTCCAGTGGCAACGCATTCGCCGATCCGAGCACGCTCGAACCGGGGGCGGTGCCGGTTATCAATGTCGATGTCGTCGACCCCGGCCCGATTGAATTTGAGCCTCCGGTGGTGGCTACCCCCGATCTCTACGACACCCTGTTGGCCAGTGGAACCTTCACGCGCCTGCTGGAACTGATCGACAGGGCCGGACTTGCATC
>JABDKN010000075.1 GCA_013002205.1 Granulosicoccus sp. | reverse complement strand
TGGAGTCTCTGCTGCAGGGTGACGGTGAAGACGGTACCCTGACGTTCACTGATCCTGGAACCGGGGCAGTGGTCAATGGCAGTACAGCCATCGGTACATCGATTGAACCCGCCGGAACCGTGTCATCAGGTGCACTGTTTTCCATTGGCGCCGTTTTGACGCCTCCAGCCATGGAGGTTGAACCTCCTGTAACAGGCGGTTCCAATGTTCTCGAGACCATGCAGAACGGTGACTTCGGAAAAGCATTGGCAGCGCTGGCTGGCGTCGAGAGCAAGCTGGACGAAGCATCTCCAGAAAACCCCACAGATAACCCCTGGACCATCTTTGCGCCAACTGACGCTGCTCTGGGTGCAGCTGAGACAACATTGGGTGAAATGGTGTTCGTCGGTCCTGATGCAATGACGCCTGAACTTCTGCAGGCGGCTGGTCAGGTGACGATGTTCGATGATACAAAGGTCTATACGATTGGCGGAAGCAACGGCGCAGCTGACCTGACTATCGGTGGCGCAAATGCAACTTTGATCGGTGGTAGCTACAACCTGACGTACCAACTGGACGCAGCGCCAGTCGCAAACTAGTAAAGTATGTCAGTACCTGGTCAGTGTCCGCCATGGACACTGGCCAATGACAGGCCAGATCACCTCCGGTGAACTGGCCTTTTTTTTGTCTGTCACCCTCTGGTCGCAGGCAGACGACTGTCAATAGCCTTCAATGCTGCGGACCCCGCCTATCGCCATGACACTCAGTATCAACAGCCAGTTCGACAGTGGCAACATCGAGGTCGTCGAGGCCACGGACCCCGCATCCATCAGGCTGAAAATCCGGAAGGACAGTGAATCCGAGTTTCTCCAGTGGTTCCATTTCAGCGTCTCCGGCCTGCGCGGCCAGGGCTGCCGCATCAACATCATCAATGCCGGGCAGAGCACGTACCCGACAGGCTGGGAGGGTTACGACGTGGCCACCTCAGTCGATCGTCAGTACTGGTACCGCACACCGGCCGAATTTGATGGCCAGCAATTAAGCTGGACTGTCGATGCACACAGCGAAATCATCTGGTTTGCGTATTTCACACCGTACTCGATGGACCAGCATGCCGACCTGATCGCGGCCGCAGCCACGGCTGAGGCGGTCGAGTACGAGAGCCTGGGAGTGACCCATCAGGGGCGCAGCATCGACTACCTGAAAGTCACGGCATTGCCGGCGGAGGCGGCCAATGACCGCTTCAACCGGCAGCGCAGGCAGTTGTGGGTAATCGGCCGCCAGCACCCTGGCGAGAGCATGACCGAGTGGTGGATGGAAGGCTGGCTGGATCGCCTGCTCGATCCCGATGATGCCACCAGCCGTGCCCTGCGTGGCCTGGCGGATATTCACATCGTGCCGAACATGAATCCGGATGGATCGGCGCTTGGCAACCTGCGAAGCAATGCGCTGGGGGTGAACCTCAATCGCGAATGGGCATCACCGAGTGTGGAGAAAAGCCCGGAGGTGTATTACGTCAGGCAGCGCATGGAAGGTACCGGCGTGGATATGTCGCTGGATGTACACGGGGACGAAGCCTTGCCCTATAACTTCATTGCGGGCACCGAAGGCATCGCTGGCTGGACGGCGGAACGTGACGCCACCCTGGTGGCGCTGAAGCAGACCTGGGCTGCCCTGAATCCGGATTTTCAGCATGCCCACGGTTATCCGCGCAACGAACCCGGCAAGGCCAATCTGGCGATGTGCAGCAATAATCTTGCACACAGCTTCGGCGCGCTGGCGATGACCCTGGAGATGCCATTCAAGGACACCCTCGACACACCTCGCCCCGCCGGTGGCTGGTCGGCCGAGCGCAGCATGCGCCTGGGTGGCTCGTTCGTGGATGTTGCCCACCTGGCCCTGACCGACCGCTTGCTGCGCTGAGCTCCAGCGCGCTGTTGCCTGCCAGCCGGTACGGCGAGTCAGTTGATCATCGGCGCCTGCCGCCGCGCCTTACTGGAAGGCGGTTTCGAAAAAGCTGCGCAGCTTCCTTGAGTGCAGTCGTTCGGCTTTCATCTCACTGAGTTTTCTGAGCGCCAGCATACCGATCTCGAGATGCTGGGATACCTGGTTCTGGTAGAAGTCCGTTGCCATACCCGGCAGTTTCAACTCGCCCTGCAGCGGTTTGTCGGACACGCACAGCAGTGTGCCGTAGGGTACGCGCAGGCGGAATCCATTGGCAGCGATGGTGGCTGATTCCATGTCCAGGGCAATGGCCCTGGACTGCGACAGCCGGCGCACCGGTTCCCGCTGGTCCTGCAACTCCCAGTTGCGATTATCGATGGAGGCGACCGTACCGGTGCGCATGATGCGCTTCAGCTCATAACCTTCCAGGCCCGTGACCTCTGCCACCGCGGCCTCCAGTGCCTGTTGCACTTCCGCCAGGGCCGGAATGGGTACCCACACCGGAATGTCGGCGTCCAGCACCTTGTCTTCGCGCACATAGGCATGGGCCAGTACATAGTCACCCAGTTCCTGTGAGTTTCTCAGGCCGGCGCAATGGCCCAGCATCAGCCAGGCGTGTGGGCGCAGTACGGCAATATGGTCGGTGATGGTCTTGGCGTTGGAGGGACCGACGCCGATGTTGACCATCGTGATGCCCTTCTGCTTGCCGGCTTTCAGGTGGTAGGAGGGCATCTGCGGTTGCCGGGGCGGAGTGACACCCTCACTGGGTGCGGATTCGCCGTTGAGCGTCATGACGTTTCCCGGCTCGACAAAGGATTCATAGTGCGTGTCGCCCGCTGCCATCATTGCGCGAGCCATACGACAGAATTCGTCGATGTAGAACTGGTAGTTGGTGAACAGCACGTAGTTCTGGAAGTGCTCCGGCTCCGTCGCCGTATAGTGCAGCAGTCGGTGAAGGGAATAGTCGATGCGCTGGGCAGGAAATGGTGCCAGCGGCATGGGCAGCCCCGGTTCGATTTCCTGCGTACCATTGACGATGTAGTCATTGACCTGGGCTATATCAGGTACATCGAAGGTGTCACGCAGGGCAATGGTAATACGTTGCGGTCTGTGGACGGCAAGAGCTGAGCCGGACTCCAGTGCAAAGTGCAGCGGAATGGGTACCTCGGACTCCAGTATCTCGACAGGTTCCGCATGGTTGTCGATCAGCAGCTTGAGCTGGTGGATAAGGTAGCCGCGGAACAGCCCGGGTTGGGTTATCGTCGTGGTGTACAGACCGGGCAGGTCGACGTGTCCGTAGGACAGACGTGAATCCACCTTGGCATAGGTGCTGATGCGAAAGCGAATTTCGGGGTAGTAGGCGCGGTGTTTGATGTTCGGCAGTGTTCCACCCAGGTACCGGGCGAATGCATCTGCCAGGAACGCGGTATTACGTTCGTACAAGGCGATCAGGCAATCCACGGCATCCGTTGCACTGGTGAAGCTGGTCGGTGCCTGCCGTGGTGGGGTCGTCAGTGAATCTGTCATTGCAGCTCCGCAGGAATGCTCGGGGAGAATAGCACGCTCTCAGTACGCGCTTGATGTCAGCCCTGGCTCGAGTATCGCCAGTAGATTGCACTGAGCAGGGCAGCAGGCAGATACAGGTATTGCAAAAACTGATCCTGCGGAAACGGGATGAACAGAAGCAGGGCGGCGAGCGGTATGAAGATGAATCCCAGCCAGGCCTGCGAGCTATAGCTCTTCACCAGCAGATAGTGCACGGAGCCTGCCTGGCGCGCGACATCGAAGAAGCGCTTGTTGAACGCAAGCCTGAAGAACGAGGAGCAGAAGGTGATCAGAATCAGCGCGAACCACAGGCTTGCGCCGCTGGATTCGCTGTCGAGTGTAAATCGCAGCAACCAGGATGATGCATAGAGCCAGACCGCAGCGATGTAGACCCGCTCGACAGGTAATTGATCGATTCGGTTCTTGATCAGGTAGAACAGCGCCGCAAACACCAGGGCCAGCAACACGACCGCAACCCCCAACCGGCTGTAGTCCTGCCGGACTACCAGAAACAGGGTCAAGGTCCAGAAATGGCTTTCAAGATAGAGGAACAGTCCGTCAACGATGAAGACGGGTCTCGAGCCACGTCGATCCGCAGTGGTCAGACTGCCAAGCAGCGTAACGCCTTCGCCCGCGTCCCGGAAGAGCACGGCATTCTGCCGCATTGCCGGCCTGTTACCAGCGCGCATTGCCAGCTGGGTAGTGGATACCACACCCACCCCGGCGGAGATGGCCAGCAGCCAGATGAAGCCGCCGAATTCCAGCAGAACGCCACCCAGCAGGATGCCTGCTTTGAGGAACAGGGTGACGAATATCTGGAAATTGCCATAATGCCGCCCGGTGTCGTTGCCATCGAGCTGTTGCAGAAACAGGGTGCGCTGGGTTGTCCAGAAAAACGCGTTGTACAGGCCGTTGGCAACGCCGATGGCTGAGGCGGCCAACACCATCTCAGGCATCGAGATGTCCGGCGCCATACCCGGTTTGGAAAACAGTGGCGCCCCCGGCACTTGCGTCAGCAGACCGACCACGAGAATCAGCCCGAACTCCAGCACGAAGCTCAGCGAAATCAGCACTCTCAGTGGCATTCGCACTGCCAGGCGCTGCCAGGACCCCAGCGCCGCCACGAAGCCGACACCGGACACACCGATCAGCAGCGCCAGACCTGCCAGGTCCAGCCCATGCTGCCACAGGAACACCGGGAGAAAGAACGGCAGCAATCCAATGAGCAGCGAGTGTGCACCGAGGAAGCGATAGAAATACCCGGAATCAGCGGGCACTGCACCCGGGTTCACGGTAGCACCACCCGTACCGGGCAGCCTGTCGGGTGGTCATCGGCCACACACGGCCTGCCCGGTACCAGAGGGTGACTCAATAGATATCTGCATCGGCGATGGTCAATGAATCCATCTCCGCATAGAATTTCTCGAGATTTTCCGGCTCGCCATAACGCGGAGCGCTGTGCATGCGTGTGTAGGGTCGGGAGTTGACCTCCAGGAAAATGCATCGCTGATCCCGGTAATCGGTCTCGATACCCTTTTCAAAAATGACGTCGATGCCAAATAGCCGTGCATCGAAGACCTCGATGACCTTCAGGAACAGTGCCTTGTTGGCAGCGGGAATGGTCGACTGATCGATGACTTCGACGACGCCGCCGGGTGCCAGGGCTACCCGATGGAAGGTATATACCCGCTCACCTGCGGCAGGAACCGAGTCCAGCGTCAGCTTTTGCCTACGCAGGAACCTGATGGTAGCCGCAGATGTCGGGATGGGGTGAATCGTGGGATACAGTCCCATCACAGCGCGTGTATGGTTCTCTTTGTCGATCAGTGTGCCGATCGTGTCATGACCGTTGCCGTCGACAAACGGCGGGTAGCGTCGGATGACGGATACGAGATCGTCGGCGGTGGCCAGCACCCGATAGTTGGATCCCAGCAGGTATTGCTCCACGATACTGGTCGGCCACCAGATCTTGACCATCAGGGCAGCCTTCCACAGCTGTGCGTAGTTGTTGATCGGGAAATGACTGCCGCGTGAAAATCCACTGACATTGGGTTTGATGCACAACGGAAAACCGTGCGTGCGGGCAAACCGATACGCGCTCCAGGGATTCAGGAATACGGTGCCGCGCGCATGCGGAATACCGTGCTGCGCGAACATCGCGCGTGCCTGCTTCTTGGAGCGGCTCGCCTTGCGAACCTGCAGGGAGTTGTAGTTACTGCAGCCAGCCATGAACTTCTGGCTTATCCAGCGATAGATCAGCGACTTGATCGATTTCACGGCTGAATGAATCGCTCGCCCATCGCCTGCGCCGGCTGTCTGGCTGGACCGGAAGGCAGCGAGGATCTCTGGCGACCATACAACATCATGCGGGCGAAGATCGGCTGTGGCCGCCCCTCTGGTTTCAGCAGTCGCGTCGCCCGTGCCAGGGACATCATGGCACGGCGTATGAATTTCCAGCGCTGAGCCCAGGTGTAACTGCCATCGAGCAGGTTGATGGGCATCGGCAGGAACAGGTTGATTTCGATGACGTGAAAATTGCCCGCGATAAGCTCTTCACTGGAATCGGCCCTGACGCTCATTCGGCTGATGCCGAACTGGCCGATCTGCGACAGGTAGCCTGCCAGCACCGCCTGCTGCTCAGTGGTGAACTGGGCTGTTATGTCCGCGTAACGCGTATGCCGGTTGTACTTGCTGTTAATCGGAAAGCGCTCCAGCCCGTTGACGGCTTCGGTAATCGTGAACACGTCATGGATACCGTCGTTATGATTGGCATCGATACTGAAGAGCTCGAATTCCCTGCGACCCGGTGCGGCCTGCTGGATCAGGTAGCGCTGCGGCTCCTTATCCAGTGCCGAGCGCAAGGTGACGAGCTGGGCGTGACTGTCCACACGGTAAATGCCGTGCGCATTCTGCCCCCATTCCGGCTTTAGAAACACCGGAAAACTGCTTGGCAGTACAGCGTCGGAATCGATGCTCTGATGCAGGCGCCAGCGTTCGGGTATCAATGCGTCCAGCAGGAGCTTTGAGAAAATGCCCTGTTCGCTGGAGAAATATCGTGCATTGAGTTGCCAGTAACGCCAGGGTGCTGCTCCGATACGCACACAGCAGACTATATAGGTAACTACCATGATGATCGTGATGTGCATTCAGTCCTGCCGTTGACTCCATGACGTGTGGGTGTGCCGTGATACAGTTTGTAATGTTACCGTGACAGGGCGGGTTGCTGTGAGCACAGATACCTGTCCAGTCTTGCAATGTCGTTAATCTTTGAAAGTGAACAGACTGGTTGCCTCCCAGCGGTTGTGAGCGATCAATTCCCGAAAAGGTTCCGCTGGACACACATCCGGTATACGCGGCAACCGGTCAGCGCCTGCCGACAGTCGATGATCGGTAGTCGTCCGACTCGTCGCAGGGCGTGGGCTATTGCGGGCGGGTGATGGTCAATACGCCATCGCGCTGAAGCAGGTCATAATGGCGCAGGAACTCCATTCCCAGCAGGGCTGTGTCGCCATCCATGGCTGGATTGATATGCGCCCGGACGTCTCTCTGCATAAAGGGGCCGATACTCAGCGAGTCCAGGCGCGTGCTGTAGACACGCACTGAGCCATTGGCCGTCATCACCTGGAAAGGGCGGCCGCGTTGCAGCTGCAGGCGGCTGGCCACCTGCTGCGGGATACTGATTCCGCTGGCCCCGGTATCCACCAGAAAATTGACCGTGTGCTGGTTGGCACCACCGACAAGCTGGTACTGGCCATAGCGATCGGCGCTGAGCATCAGGGTCTGCCGGCCCTGCTCATCGCTCGACGTTCGAGGTGCGCGGGCATCCCGGCGCTCGTCCAGCCATCCCTGCGCCAGCCAGGTGCCGCCGCCGAGTACCAGGACCCACAGCAGGGCGATCATCCAGCCGGCGATGACTCTGGCGGAATCCCGCGGTGAATCGGACTTGCTATCTGACATTCATATCCCAAAATTAGGTAGAATTGTGGGTTTACCGCGTCAGGCACCTTCTCGACCTACTTCTGCACCTGACCGACGGCTCTGTTGGCATGCAGGTGGCATGTCAGTCAGCCGGTCGGTGGCTTAACTGGTTCCAGAGATGTGTCCTGATGCGGATAACGCAAGGTAACGTCCGGGTAAAAATAATCCGCCGGGCCATATTTCCCAGACTGTGAGCATCAAGATGACTGACCTTTCCAACTATCGCAACATCGGCATCTTTGCCCACGTTGACGCGGGCAAGACGACGACTACAGAGCGTATCCTGAAGCTCACGGGCAAGATTCACAAGACGGGCGAAGTGCATGATGGCGAGGCCACCACCGACTTCATGGCCCAGGAACAGGAGCGCGGCATCACCATCCAGTCGGCGGCCACCAGCTGTGAGTGGGACGGTCACCGCTTCAATATCATCGATACCCCGGGTCACGTCGATTTCACCATCGAAGTCTATCGTTCCCTGAAGGTCCTGGACGGCGGCGTCGGTGTGTTCTGCGGCTCTGGCGGTGTCGAACCTCAATCCGAGACCAACTGGCGTTACGCCAATGAATCCGAAGTCGCCCGTGTCATCTTCGTCAACAAGCTGGATCGTATGGGCGCCGATTTCTACCGTGTCGTCAAGCAGATCAAGGAAGTACTGGCTGCTCGTCCGATCGTCATGACACTGCCTATCGGTACGGAAGATGATTTCGTCGGCGTGGTCGATCTGCTCACCCAGAAGGCCTGGATCTGGGACAACTCGGGTGACCCGGCTGCCTACACCATCGAAGAGGTACCGGCGGACATGGCTGATCTCGTGGCCAAGTACCGGGAAGAGCTGGTGGAAAGCGCCCTGGAGATGGATGATGAGGCCATGGAGAAGTATTTCGAAGGTGTGGAGCCGGATATCGACACTCTCAAGAAATGCATTCGCAAGGGCACGATCGACCTGGTGTGGTTCCCGACCTTCTGCGGCTCCGCGTTCAAGAACAAGGGTATCCAGCCCATGCTGGACGGCGTGGTCGCCTACCTGCCGGATCCAACCCAGGTGACACCTCAGCCGGAGGTGGATCTGGAAGGCAATGAGACCGGCGAGTTCGCCATCGTCGATGCCAGCAAGCCGCTGCGTGCGCTGGCCTTCAAGATCATGGATGACCGCTATGGTGCGCTGACCTTCATCCGCATCTACTCCGGCAAGATTGCCAAGGGTGACACCGTCCTCAACACCTTCACCGGCAAGACCGAACGCATTGGTCGTATCGTGGAGATGAATGCCGACGATCGCATCGAGCTGGACTCCGCGCAGGCGGGTGACATCGTTGCGGTGCTGGGCATGAAGAACGTACAGACCGGTCACACCCTGGCCGATCCGAAGCACCCGGCGACACTGGAGCCCATGATCTTCCCGGATCCGGTCATCTCGATTGCCGTGTCTCCGATCGACAAGGCCGGCACGGAAAAGCTCGGTGTGGCCATCGGCAAGATGGTTGCAGAGGATCCATCATTCCGGGTCATGACCGACGAGGAAAGCGGTGAGACGATCCTCATGGGTATGGGCGAATTGCACCTGGACATCAAGATCGACATACTCAAGCGGACCCACGGTGTCGAAGTTGAAGTCGGCAAGCCCCAGGTTGCCTACCGCGAGACCATTACCCAGCGTATCGAAGACACCTACACGCACAAGAAGCAGTCAGGCGGTTCCGGTCAGTACGGTCGTATCGACTACACCATCGAGCCTGGAGAAGCCGGTTCCGGTTTCGAATTCGAATCGAAGGTCACGGGTGGTAATGTCCCGCGCGAATACTGGCCTGCCGTCGAGAAAGGCTTCAAGATGTCCATGGAAGAAGGTGTGCTGGCGGGATATCCGCTGCTTGATTTCCGTGTGGTCCTCAATGATGGTGCCTACCACGCGGTCGACTCCAGTGCCCTGGCTTTCGAAATTGCAGCCAAAGGCGCCTATCGCCAGTCGATTCCCAAGGCAGGCCCGCAGATCATCGAGCCCGTCATGAAGGTGGATGTGTTTACACCGGAGGATCACGTCGGGGATGTCATCGGGGACCTCAACCGACGTCGCGGCATGATCAAGTCGCAGGAGCCGGGCGCTACCGGTGTGCGTATCAAGTCAGATGTACCGTTGTCCGAGATGTTCGGCTACATCGGCGACCTGCGCACCATGACCTCCGGTCGCGGGCAGTTCTCGATGGAGTTCAGTCACTACAATCCGTGCCCCAAGAACGTCTCGGAAGTGGTCATCAAGGAGGCTCAGGAACGCAAGGCAGCCAAGGCGAAATAGACGTAGCTGCGCGACTGCGACTTCCGGGAAAACTGAAGGCGCCGTGCCTGGGCGCCTTCTTTCAGCCAGGATGCAGGTCGGTCTCAGAAATCGATGATGCTGGCCTTGAGCGCCTTGGCAACCGCGTGCAGGCGATTCGCGGCGTTGAGCTTGCGGGTGGCATTGCGCAGGTGGTAGATGATCGTGCTTTCGGTCACACCCAGTATCTGGCTGATCTCCCATGAGGTTTTACCCTTGGCTGCCCAGTTCAGGCATTCTCGTTCGCGGGCACTGATCCGGTTGTCTGTGACGTCCCCCTCGTCGCTGGAATCGTTGCGATCACGGACGCTGCGACGAGTGACCACAGACGGGCTGGCCCAGTCCAGTTCGGCCTCTTGACTGATCTGGGTGAGAACACCGTTGATCATGTTCATGACGCGCTGCGCGGCGTGTTCACCCACACGTACCAGGGGCTGCCTGATCGAGCACAATGCCGGACGTGTGTAGGCGGTGGCCGCCTGATTGCCGCAGCCGAGCAGAGATATGTCATTGGGCACGCGAATGCCGAATTCCTGGCACACACGCAACGCACCGATGGCCATGCGATCGTGCTGGAAGAACACGGCGGTGGGCACTTTGCTCGCGGCGAGTAGAATGTTCATCGCATTGGCACCGCCTTCTTCGTCCAGGCTGGCTTCCAGCGACTGCATGTGCACACCCTTGGAAGAGGGACACCCGAGCTGCTTGGTGAAACCCTCCAGCGTATGTTGCGCACAGAAATAATGCAGCGGTCCCGTAACCAGGGCAAGCTGCCGGTGACCCGACTTGATCAGGTGTGAAGCCGCCAGGCGACCCACCTGGGTATTGATCAACTGGGCCAGCACGACGTTCTTGCGGGTACTCAGCAAGCGGGCCAACTGGTCGTTGGACAGGCAGTCGGAATGCATTATGATACCGTCGCAGCCGCTGCGGGCGAGCAGTTCCCAGGCGATCAGTTCATCACGGGTACTGCGTCCGGCGGAAATCACGACCGTCTCGAAGCCGTTGGCTTCGAGCGTATTCACTGCCGCATCGATCATCGGTTCGAGGCTGGATGCGCCAGTGAGGGCGGCCATCAGGCCGACTCGTCCGGCCGTTGTTTCTGGCAGCACACTGGGCATGGTCAGTTCAGCTACCGGTACCTGACAACTTTGAAATGCTTATGAATGTCATCGTATCATCGCCTTTTTCGTCCGCTATGCGGGTCCGTGGTGATCCTGCCGGTCACTGTGCGTGTAGGATAACGCTTTTACTCAGCATATAGCCGGTTCCATGCTCGACACCCTGCACACCGATTTGACAGACTACGCCTTGCTGCCCGATACCACGATCTCCGTCCGCGAGGTATTTGGACTGGATGTGGATATCACGGTGCCTGCCTATTCGACTCGTACCGATCGCGTTCCCGACCTGGACCCCGCTTACCTGTTCGATTTTCGCACAACGCTGGCCATTCTTTCCGGCTTTGCCAATGACTGGCGTGTACTGATTTCAGGATTTCACGGGACGGGCAAGTCTACGCACATCGAGCAGGTTGCTGCCCGACTGAACTGGCCCTGCCTGCGAATCAACCTGGACAGTCATGTCAGTCGTATCGACCTGATCGGCAAGGATGCCATCGTACTGCGCGAAGGCAAGCAGGTGACCGAGTTCCAGGACGGCATCCTGCCGTGGGCCTACCAGCGCAACGTGGCCCTGGTGTTTGACGAGTACGATGCCGGTCGGCCCGATGTCATGTTCGTCATCCAACGCGTACTGGAGTCCTCGGGTCAATTGACCCTGCTGGACCAGAGTCGGGTGATCAGGCCGCATCCGGCATTCCGTTTCTTCGCCACTGCCAACACCGTCGGGTTGGGCGATACCACCGGGCTCTATCACGGTACGCAGCAGATCAACCAGGCACAGATGGATCGATGGTCGGTGACCACGATTCTCAACTACCTCCCGGCCGAGAAGGAAGCTGCCGTGGTGCTGGCCAAGGCACCGCAACTGGACAATGAGGAGGGCAGAAAACTGATCGCCAAGATGGTATCGCTGGCAGGACTGACGCGTAACGCCTTCCGCAACGGTGACCTGGCGACCGTCATGAGTCCCCGGACCGTCATCATCTGGACGCAGAACCTGACATTCTTCAAGGACATCGGTCTGTCGCTGGAGCTTGCCTTCGGCAACAAATGTGACCCGGCGGAACGGGCCCTGCTCGGCGAGTTGTACCAGCGGGTATTCGGTGAGGAGCTTCCGGACATTGGTCTCTGAGGATCGTTCTGACAACAGTCCGCAAGACAGCGACACAGCGGGCGCACGGTCGGACTTCAGGCAGTCCACCGGCGCCTGTGCCCGGGCCATTTCGCGCGACACGTCCATCGACATCACCTTCGATGAGAATGCACTGGAGGTGGAGGGTACGGTGTTACCTGCCATCCCGGATGAGGCAACGGTGCAGGAGCGGTTGCAGACCCGGGGTCGCAGCGACGCCATTGCATTGCACCGACAGCATCATGATGCCCGTACACATGCCCGCTATCAACCGGCGACGGATACCTCGCAGCGGCTGCATGCCATGGCAGAACAGACCCGTGTCGAGTTACTCGGTGCCAGGCTCTACGAGGGTATCGGGCGAAACCTCGACGCTGCACTGGATGGTCGCTACCGATTACTGCTGGACACCATCCGCAAGCCGGCGGTGGAGCTGGGGGAAGCGGCTGATCCCCGCGTGGGAATCGATCATGCCCTGACACTTTTTTTGCGCGAGAAACTCGGAGAGCGCCCTTTGCCCGACGCTGCCAGCGATGCACTGTCCGACTGGCGCGGGTGGCTGGAGAGTGATGTGGCGGAGAAGTTTCACGCGGAGGATTTCGATCTTCAGCACCAGGCCGGTTTTGCCCGGGCCCTGGGACGCTTGCTGCGCTCGCTGAATCTGGAAGAGGGCGAGGAGCAGGACCTGCCGGATGATCTGGATGATCTGGACCAGAACCCGGATGAACAGGGAAGCTCTGATGATGAGTCTGACAGCAGTGAAACGGACAGTACGTCCATGGAGGAGGACGCTGAGTCGGACGCACAGGAAGAAGATGGCAGCGCCGAGGATGGCGGCGAAACGGTGGAACCCGAGGAGGACATTCCCGAGCGCAGCTCCGAGCAGCCGGGCAGCGAATGGCGCGCCACGTCAGGAGACGCGGCACGTCGTTCCCGTAGCGACTATCACGTGTTTACCCGGGAGTTCGATGAAGTCATTCGACCGCAGGATCTGTGTGAGGATGAAGAACTGATTCGCTTGCGACTGACGCTCGACAGTCACATCGGCGATCTGCAGCGCTCGATTGGCCGTTTTGCCAACCGTCTGCAACGCGTCCTGCTGGCTCAGCAACGTCGATCATGGGATTTCGATCTCGAGGAAGGCCAGCTCGACACCTCGCGCCTGACGCGTGTGCTGACCGATCCGATGAAACCACTGACGTTCAAGCAGGAGTCTGAGACACCCTTTCGTGACACCGTGGTGACGCTGCTGCTGGACAATTCCGGATCCATGCACGGTCGTTCCATACGTGTTGCAGCCGTGTGTGCCGACATCCTGTCCTCCACGCTGGAACGTTGCGGTGTGCGCGTCGAGATCCTTGGTTTCACCACCTGCGCCTGGAAAGGCGGCAAGTCACGTGAGCGCTGGGTGGCGGCAGGCTATCCCCCCAATCCTGGCCGACTCAATGACCTGCGGCATATCATCTACAAGGCAGCGGATACACCCTGGCGGCAATCGCGACGTAATCTCGGTCTGATGATGCGCAAAGGATTGCTGAAAGAAAATATTGATGGTGAAGCGTTGCAGTGGGCTCATGCCCGGCTGCTGCAGAGACCCGAGCAGCGCCGGATCCTGATGATGATTTCAGACGGTGCGCCGATCGATGATTCCACCTTGTCGACCAACCCTGGCCGGTTCCTGGAAAAGCATCTGCGTCATGTGATTGCACAGATCGAAAGGCAGGATGAAGTGGAACTGGTGGCTATCGGTATCGGTCATGACGTACGCCAGTACTATGCCCGCGCAACGACCATCCACGACGTCACCCAGCTTGCCGATGTCATGACGAGCCAGCTGGTGGATCTGTTCTCCACCAAACCTGAGAAATCGACTCGTTGACGTGCGCGTGGATGACAATCGCCGCGTGCTCTGTGAGCAAGGTGGGTGATCAGTGACAGCCGGGTAGGCCGGGCGGCTGACAGGCCGATGCACGGTAAAAAATTGACCGTCTGGAAAAAGATCGCTAAATTCTAATCAACCGGTGAACACCGATGCGGGTGACGAGCACGGTGGCCATGTCTGTAGAGGAGTCCTGAGCGATGGTGTCCCCGAATGTCGAACTGCTGCAACAAGACCTGCATCCGCCATTGTCTCGCCACGAGGCCGCGGTGGAGTCGGATCGCTGTTATTTCTGTTATGACGCACCCTGTGTCACCGCCTGTCCGACCGGCATAGACATACCGCTGTTCATCCGGCAGATCAGTACCGGCAATCCCGGGGGGTCGGCGCGGACGATTTTCAACGAGAACATCCTGGGGGGCATGTGCGCGCGGGTCTGTCCCACGGAAACCCTGTGCGAACAGGCCTGTGTGCGTAATGCGGCCGAGGACAATCCAGTGCGCATCGGTGAACTGCAGCGCTTCGCCACCGATCACCAGATGGCCACCGGCAGACAGCCGTACAGGCGGGCGCCGGACACCGGCAGGCGAGTGGCTGTCGTCGGCGCAGGCCCGGCGGGGCTTGCCTGTGCGCACAGGCTGTCCCTGTACGGCCACCATGTGGACGTCTACGATGCCCGGCCAAAGGCCGGTGGCCTGAATGAATACGGTATCGCCGCGTACAAGACGGTGGATGACTTCGCGCAGAGGGAAGTCGAATACATCCTGTCCATTGGCGGTATCACCATCAGGCACCACCAGGTGCTGGGCAGGGACGTGCGTCTGGAGAATTTGCAGCGTGACTACCACGCCGTGTTTCTCGGGCTGGGTCTTGCCGGGGTCAACGAACTGCGTATCGAGGGGGACACACTGGACGGTGTCGTGGATGCGGTTGCTTTCATTGCCGCACTGCGGCAAGCGGAGGATCCTGCCGGACTGGACGCGGGTTCGCGCGTACTGGTCATCGGCGGTGGCATGACCGCCATCGACGCTGCGGTACAGAGCAGGATGCTGGGGGCTGACGAGGTGACGCTGGCGTATCGACGCGGTATCGAGCATATGAAGGCCAGCCGGTTCGAACAGGATCTGGCCAGAGTCAATGGTGTGGTCATTCGCACCGGCCTGCAACCGCTGCGTGTACTCGGCGACGAGGGTCGGGTCACAGGTGTCGAATTTGCCTGCATGTCCGGGGATGACGGCACCTGGGGTCCGACCGGCGCCACCGTGATCCTGCCCTGCGACCGTGTATTGAAAGCCATAGGCCAGACATTCGTCAGCGGAGTCCTCGATGAGGAGGGAGGAGCGGCTCTGGCAATGGAGCAGGGACGCATCCGGGTCGATAACGAGCGGCGTACCTCGGATGAGCGTATCTGGGCCGGTGGGGATTGTGTGGCTGGCGGTGAGGACCTGACCGTGGCCGCCGTGCAGGATGGCAAACTGGCGGCCGAATCCATTCATTCAGTACTGAGTAAGGGGTAAGCAGATGGCCGACCTGAGCAGCGAATTCCTGGGCATCAAGTCCCCCAATCCCTTCTGGCTGGCCTCGGCACCACCCACCGACAAGGAATACAACGTCGTGCGCGCGTTCGAAGCGGGATGGGGGGGCGTGGTGTGGAAGACACTCGGCGAAGACCCGGCCGTGGTCAATGTCAACGGGCCCCGCTATGGAGCCATGCATTCCACGGACCGCACTCTGATCGGATTCAACAACATCGAACTGATCACCGATCGTCCGCTGCAGACCAACCTCGAGGAGATCGCCCGCGTCAAGCGCGACTGGCCAGACCGCGCCATGGTCGTCTCCCTGATGGTGCCGTGTGAGGAAAAGAACTGGCGCGATATCCTGGCGAAGGTGGAAGACACCGGCGCTGATGGGGTAGAGCTGAACTTCGGTTGTCCACACGGTATGTCCGAACGCGGCATGGGGGCGGCGGTCGGCCAGGTTCCCGAGTATATCCAGATGGTCTCCGAGTGGTGCAAGCTGCACACCCGATTACCCGTCATCGTCAAATTGACACCGAACATCACGGACATCCGCTTGCCGGCGCGTGCAGCCAATACCGGTGGTGCAGACGCCGTGTCACTGATCAATACGATCAATTCGATCATCAGCGTGAATCTGGAGACCATGTCGCCGGAGCCCTCGATCGATGGCTGGGGATCACACGGGGGGTATTGCGGGCCTGCCGTAAAACCCATCGCACTGAACATGGTGGCGGAGATTGCCCGCGATCCGGAAACGGCCAGCCTGCCCATTTCCGCCATTGGCGGTATCACCACCTGGCGCGACGCGGCCGAATTCCTGGCGCTCGGCGCCAGCAATGTGCAGGTGTGTACCGCTGTCATGACTTATGGATTCCGCATCATCGAGGAGCTCACCCAGGGCCTGTCCGACTGGATGGACGACAGCGGTTACCAGCACGTCAGTGACATCGTCGGCAAGGCCACGCCCAACGTGAAGGACTGGCAGCAGTTGAACCTGAATTTCATCAGCAAGGCGCGTATCGATCAGGACCTGTGCATACAGTGCGGACGTTGCCATGTGGTCTGCGAAGATACCTCGCACCAGGCCATTACGGCGATGGTTGATGGACAGCGTCACTTCGAGGTCATCGACGAGGAGTGCGTCGGCTGCAATCTGTGTGTCAGCGTCTGCCCGGTGGAGCACTGCATCACCATGCAGCAGCAGCTCGATGGCGTGGATGCCAGGACCGGGCAGGCCATATCCCCTGAGTATGCCAACTGGACGACTCATCCCAACAATCCCTCAGCCCAGCGCTGATGTTTGCCGGCCAGAGTCAGGCTGGCCATGGCCGGGCTGGTGGAGGGCAGGCACAGCAGCTCGAGCTGGCGGCCAGGTGTCGTAAGCCTGGCCAGGGACGCGGCACAGTGGCGTTGCAGTAATTTCTCGGCCGTCCTGCCATTGCAGACGATGCGCCGCAGTTCCTGGTGCCGCTCAGCCAGTGCAAGGATGTCGTTGGGCCGTTCACTGTTGCGCCTGATATTGCTGTCCAGACTGCCCGGGCGATAACAGCTGGCCAGCACATCCCACAGGGCATAGCCACTGTCTGTCAACAGTGCACAACGCTGTGGATACGTCATGGCCTGGACAGCGTCCGGGCTGGGTTCGCCACGCTGGATGATGGCCAGCATGATCGGCCAGAAGGCATTGCGCGGGTTTGCATAATACTGCGCGGCGCGCAGCGAGGCCTGGCCCGGCATGGTGCCCAAGATCAGGGTGTGTACGGTGGACCCTTCCAGCGCGGCAAATGATCGGGACTGGCTCACGGCTGGTGTCGCCGTTGCCTGACGAGCCGCCGCGCATGCCGGGCTTGTCGTCTGCCGCGCATGATCCGCCAGGGTCAGGGAGCCAGCCCGCGCGTCAGCACCAACTGCAAGGTACGTTCGGCGTCTGCATACAGGGACTCTTCCGAGTCTGTGTTCAGTGCCTGTATCTGGGCCTCGAAATCCGCATAGTGCTGGGTGGCTGACCAGATCAGGAAGATCAGGTGCAGGGGCGCAACCGGTGCCAGCTCTCCGGCGTCGATCCAGGTCTGGATGGTGCGGCACTTGCGCTCCACCAGGGCTTT
Organism: Granulosicoccus sp.; assembly: GCA_013002205.1. Classification (GTDB taxonomy): domain Bacteria; phylum Pseudomonadota; class Gammaproteobacteria; order Granulosicoccales; family Granulosicoccaceae; genus Granulosicoccus. The sequence continues at coordinate 12,289 of JABDKN010000075.1, read as the reverse complement.
CAGTTCAGTGTCCAGAAACGGACGAATGACCGGTGCACCCTGCAGTATCTCATTGGCAAACAGCCTGGATGCATACGGTGTTTCGCGGGACATGCGCAGCTTCTGCAATGCGTATTGCCACAGTTCAGTGATCGGATCTCCCTCGGGGTCCAGATCATCCAGCGGGTTGAGCCAGTTGGACAGCGTGTGTGCCAGCACGGCTGAATAGATAGCCTCTTTCCTGTTGAAGTAGTAGAGCACGTTGGCTTTGGACATGCCGGCGCTGAGTGCGATCTGGTCGACGGTGGCACCACGGTACCCGTGCATCGAGAACACATCCAGCGCCGCCGCGACGATCCGCGCTTCGTTCTTTGCCTGGATCCTGGTGCGTTTTTTCGGACCGGCCGTGACAGCGCCTGTGCCGCTGCCTGAGTACGTCCTGTGGATAGCCAATAGGATGCGCGTAAATTGTTGACCAGATGGTCAAGGTACGATAGCGTGCAGTGAAGTACAAGCGTATTCATTTCAATCGAGAGCAGGGCCATGATTCCTAACCTGATCGGTGGGCAACGGATAGCCAGTACCAGCGGCCGCTCACAGGCTGTTTACAATCCGGCAACGGGTGAGGCCGTCGACGAGTTGGGGTTGAGTACGGCGGCGGAAGTCACGGCTGCCGTGGACGCAGCCGCCGACGCTTTTCCAGCCTGGTCGGCAACGCCGCCACTCAGGCGGGCAGCGGTCATGTTCCGCTTCAATGAGCTGCTCATCAAGCATGCCGATGATGTCGCACGGGAGATATCCCGCGAGCATGGCAAGACGCACGACGATGCATTGGGCGAAGTGCAGCGCGGCCGTGAAGTCGTCGAGTTCGTCTGCGGTATTCCACAATTGCTCAAGGGCGAGTTCTCGCGCAATGTAGGCCCGCAGATAGACAGCTGGTCAGATCGCCAGGCCTTGGGTGTCTGCGCCGGTATCACACCGTTCAACTTTCCTGCGATGGTCCCGCTGTGGATGTACCCGGTGGCCATCGCCTGCGGCAACACCTTTGTACTCAAACCCTCCGAGCGTGACCCCTCGGCAGCCTTGATGGTGGCTGATCTCCTGCATCAGGCCGGATTACCCAAGGGCGTACTCAATGTCGTCCACGGGGACAAGGAGGCCGTTGACACCCTGCTGGATCACCCGGACGTCCAGGCCATCAGTTTTGTCGGCTCGACGCCGATTGCAGAGTACGTCTATCACCGCGGCACCCAGGCCGGCAAGCGGGTGCAGGCGCTGGGTGGTGCCAAGAATCACATGGTCGTCATGCCAGATGCCGATATGGACCAGGCCGTGGATGCATTGATGGGCGCCGGTTTTGGTTCTGCAGGCGAGCGCTGCATGGCCATCTCCGTGGCCGTACCGGTTGGTGAGGAGACGGCCGACAGGCTGGTCTCCGCGCTGCGGCCACGGGTCGAGGCGTTGCGCGTCGGTCCTGCCGATGATCCGGATGCCGAAATGGGTCCGGTCATTACCGCCGCCGCCCGGGACAGGATCACCGCGTTGATCGATTCAGGCGTGGAGGCAGGGGCCGAACTGGTCGTCGATGGGCGCAACATTGCCCTGCAGGGTTACGAGAACGGTTTTTTCCTGGGCGGCTCCCTGTTCGACAGGGTAGGCACCGACATGAAAATCTACCAGGAAGAGATTTTCGGTCCGGTCCTGTGCGTGGTTCGCTCACCGGATTACGAGCACGCCGTGAAGATGATCAATGATCACGAGTATGGAAACGGTACCGCAATCTTCACCCGCGATGGCGATGCGGCGCGTTCCTTTGCAGACGGTATCAAGGTCGGCATGGTGGGTGTGAACGTGCCCATTCCTGTACCGGTTGCCTACCACAGCTTCGGTGGCTGGAAGCGTTCACTGTTTGGTGATCATTCCATTTACGGACCGGAAGGCGTGCATTTCTACACGCGACTGAAGACCATCACCAGTCGCTGGCCGACCGGTATCAAATCCGGCGCGGTGTTCACCTTTCCTACCTGAGCTGGCCGGTAAGGCGGGTTCAACAGGGAAAGCGGATGGATGTTCAGCTGAGCCGATTCTTCGAACAGGAGGGCAGAGTATGGCGATAACCAGCAATATGCGTGTCAACAGTGAGCGCCTCTGGGATTCCATCATGGAGATGGCGAAAATCGGACCAGGCGTTGCCGGCGGCAACAATCGCCAGACCCTGACCGATGAAGACGCGGAAGGGCGGCGCCTGTTCCAGCGCTGGTGTGAACAGGCTGGCTTGAGCATGGGACTGGACAAGATGGGAACCATGTTTGCGCGTCGCGAAGGCACCGACCCGGAGGCCTTGCCGGTGTATGTCGGCAGCCATCTGGATACACAGCCGACAGGTGGTAAATACGATGGTGTGCTGGGTGTTCTGGGTGGCCTGGAAATCATTCGCCAGCTGAACGACATGAACGTGCGTACCAGGCATCCCATCGTGGTCGTCAATTTCACCAATGAGGAAGGTACGCGGTTTGCACCGGCGATGGTCGCCAGCGGTGTGTTCGCCGGCATGCACACACTGGACTGGGCGTACGATCGTACCGATGCCGCCGGACACAGGTTGGGGGATGAACTGGAACGCATCGGCTTCCTGGGTGAGGAAGAGGTCGGTGCGCGCAGCATGCACGCGTTTTTCGAGCTGCATATCGAACAGGGTCCGATACTGGAGAAGGAGAACAAGGACATCGGGGTGGTGACGCATGGACAGGGCCTGAAGTGGCTGGAAGTGACACTCATCGGCAAGGAGAGTCATACCGGCTCGACACCCATGCCCATGCGCGTCAATGCCGGTCTGGGTATGGCGCGCATCACCGAACTGGTCGACGAGATTGCCCTGAGCCATGCGCCTCATGCCGTTGGCGCGATCGGGCAATGCAATGTCTATCCGAACTCGCGCAATATCATCCCCGGCAAGAGCGTGTTCACCGTCGATTTCCGCCATCCGGAAAAAGGCATCATTGCCGACATGGAGTCTCGATTGCGAGCCGGCGCACAGCGCATTGCCGAGGACATCGGCCTGACGATGACCATCGAAGAGGTCGGTGGGTTCGATCCGGTGGAATTCGATGAACACTGTGTCTCTGCCGTGCGTAATGCTGCAGAGCGCCTGGGCTACAGTCATCGTAACCTGGTATCGGGTGCCGGTCATGATGCCTGCTGGATAAATCGCGTGGCACCCACGGCCATGGTTATGTGCCCCTGTGTGGACGGACTGTCGCACAATGAGGCGGAGGAGATTACCCCCGAGTGGGCGGCAGCCGGTGCCAATGTGCTGTTTCATGCCGTCGTTGAAACCGCTGGCATCGTTGACTGAGCCTTTGTCTATTTTCCCTATCACAACAGGGCGTCGACCCGTACGCTGAGGAGACAGGAAGCAACATGAGCAAGGTGATCAAGGGTGGGACGATCGTCACCGCCGACCGGACCTACCAGGCAGATGTCAGGATTGAGAAAGGCCTCATCACGCAGATCGGCGACGCTCTGTCAGGTGATGAGACGCTGGATGCGAGTGGTTGCTATGTGATGCCGGGTGGTATCGATCCGCACACGCACCTGGAAATGCCCTTCATGGGCACCTATTCCACGGACGACTTCGAATCCGGCACACGTGCGGCACTGTCCGGCGGGACCACGATGGTCGTGGATTTCTGCCTGCCGGCGCCGGGGCAGTCCCTGCTCGAGGCGCGGCAGATGTGGGATAACAAGACATCCAGGGCTTCCTGTGACTTCTCGTTTCACATGGCCATAACCTGGTGGAGCAAACAGGTGTTCGAGGAGATGGCCACCGTGGTCGACAGTGGCATCAATACCTTCAAGCATTTCATGGCGTACAAGGGTGCCTTGATGGTCAATGATGAGGAAATGTATTCATCGTTCCTGCGCTGTGCAGCCCTGGGCGCCATGCCGCTGGTGCATGCAGAGAATGGCGATGTAGTTGCCCAGTTACAGGCCTCACTGATGGCACAGGGCAATTGCGGACCGGAGGCGCATGCCTATTCACGACCTCCCCAGGTGGAAGGCGAAGCGGTCAATCGTGCAGTCATGATTGCCGACATGGCGGGTGTGCCGCTGTATGTGGTGCACGTCTCCTGTGAGGAGGCGCACGAAGCGATCAGGCGTGCCCGCCAGCTCGGCAAGCGGGTATTTGGCGAACCTCTGGTCCAGCATCTCACGCTCGACGAGTCCGAGTATGCGCATGCCGATTGGGATCACGCGGCACGCCGGGTGATGTCGCCACCGTTTCGCAGTGCCTCACACCAGGACTCCCTGTGGGCCGGGCTTGCCGCCGGCAGCCTGCAGGTCGTCGCCACCGACCACTGCGCCTTCACCACCGAACAGAAGCGCATGGGCCTGGGTGATTTCACAAAGATCCCCAACGGTACCGGTGGTCTGGAGGATCGCCTGCCGGTCCTGTGGTCACGCGGGGTGAATACCGGCAGACTGACGATGAATGAATTCGTTGCAGTGACCTCGACCAATATCGCCAAGATTCTGAACATCTACCCGCAGAAGGGGGCCATCCTGGAAGGATCAGAGGCGGACATCATCGTCTGGGATCCCGAGCGTGAAAAGACGATCAGCGCCGCCCGTCAGCAGTCGGCCATCGATTACAACGTGTTCGAAGGCATCGAACTGAAAGGCCTGCCACGGTTCACGCTGACCCGGGGCAAGCTGGTCGTGAGCGAAGACGAGGTGAATACGGAAGAGGGCCACGGCCGATTCATTCCACGCAAGGCCTACCCTGCCGTCAACCGCGCACTGTCTCAGTGGAAGGAGCTGACCGCACCGCATCCGGTCATGCGTGATCCGTCGAAGATGCCCGCCGGTGTCTGAGCCTGACACCCGGGCAGGCTTGCCCTGATGACGGTTGCCGACACGGTTATCGACATCGAGCGACTGTCCCTGACGTTTCCATCCAGTGACGGCGATGTCCTTGCACTGCAGGACATCGACCTGACCATCAGGCGCGGTGACTTCGTCTCATTCATCGGCCCATCCGGCTGTGGCAAAACGACGTTGTTACGGGTCATCGCCGATCTCGAAAGAGCCACCGCCGGGACGATCCTGGTCAATGGCATCACACCTAAGCAGGCACGGCTGGCGCGTGCCTACGGCTACGTTTTCCAGGCCGCTGCGCTCTACCCATGGCGTACCATCGCCGGCAACGTGGCCCTGCCACTGGAGATCATGGGCCTGAAGGGTGAAGCGGTGCGCTCACGGGTGGGGAAAAATCTTGAGCTGGTCAATCTGGCAGGCTTCGAGAACAAATACCCCTGGCAGCTCTCAGGGGGCATGCAGCAACGGGCATCCATCGCCCGCGCGCTGGCTGTCGAACCGGACCTGCTGCTGATGGACGAGCCCTTCGGCGCGCTCGATGAAATCGTCCGTGACCATCTCAACGAGCAATTACTGCAACTCTGGGCAAAGACCCACAAGACGGTGGTCTTCGTCACGCACTCCATCCCCGAAGCGGTCTACCTGTCCAGCCGCATCGTGGTCATGTCGCCCAGGCCAGGGCGTATCCACGACATCATCGACAGCGATCTGCCGCGGGAGCGGGATCTGTCCATTCGCGAGACGCAGGCATTTCTGCAGCTGGCCCACCGCATACGCGCCGGATTGCGGGCCGGGCACAGTTACGACGAGCTCGCCTGAGCCATGTCCCGAGGCGGATCAACGCTGCTGCCGGTACTGGTGGTCACACTGGCCATCATCCTGCTGTGGTATGCCGGTGCAGCGGCGTTGAATCTCGCATGGGAACGAAGTGTCGCTCAGCGTGCCGGCACATCACCGTCACTGATCGCCATGCTGGGCAACACCATGAATCAGGAACGGCCCGTGCTGCCCGCACCTCACCAGGTTCTGCACGAAATTGCAGAGACCACCATCCACAAGAAGATCACCTCGAAGCGCTCCCTTGTCTACCATGCTGGTATTACCCTGTCATCCTCCCTGCTGGGGTTTGCCCTGGGAACCCTGCTCGGTATCCTGCTGGCGGTGGCCATCGTGTACAACCAGGCATTGAACAAGAGCCTGTTGCCCTGGATCATCGCTTCCCAGACCATTCCGATACTGGCCATCGCCCCGATGATCATCGTCGTGCTGAATGCCGTCGGGGTGCAGGGGCTGTTACCCAAGGCCTTCATCTCCATGTACCTGAGTTTTTTCCCGGTGGCGGTGGGCATGGTCAAGGGCCTGAATTCTCCCGAGAGCAGTTATCTGGACCTGATGCGTACGTATAACGCATCCCGTATCCAGACGTTCTTCAAATTGCGTCTGCCGACCTCCTTGCCCTACCTGTTTACCAGTATGAAAGTGGCGGTCGCCATCTCGCTGGTGGGTGCCATCGTTGCCGAGTTGCCCACCGGCGCAGTTGCCGGTCTGGGTGCGCGTCTGCTGGCCGGTTCATACTATGGGCAGACCGTCCAGATCTGGTCAGCACTGGTCGTCGCCTCCGTGCTGGCAGCCTTACTGGTCGTGCTGATCGGCTGGCTGGGAGACTGGGTCAATCGGCGGATGGGCCTGCTGCGTGAGTAAACCCGGCGAGTCGATGACGTACCGACATCCCGGCACGCCGGCTCGCCGGTTTACCTACCGTCCAATGGAACGCGTGTTGTTGCCAGGCGCCAGTGCGTTTGCCATCGGCGGCGTGCTGCTGCACGCATCGCCATGGTTCGGGCTGGGGTTGGCATTGGCAGCGTTCGTCGCCATGTGGCTGCTGACCCAGTCGAGATTGTCAGCGGCATTGATCACAGGCTACGTGTCAGCAGGGGCGGCCTGGTACCTGGTGGCTCAAGCCGACCAACCGGAACTTGTCACGGCAGGATTCTGGTGTCATGTCATCGCGGCCTGGCTGCTGGCCTGGGCCTGTGTCGAGCAACTGGCGGCAATTGCCACACAGTCCCGCCTCTACCAATGGATTCTGGGAGTTCTCATTCCGGTGCTGTTCGGTGTCTGGCTGCTGATCCTGTGGGAGCTGGTGACACGGGGTCTGGAGGTGCCCCAGGTATTGCTGCCATCGCCCAGTCAGATCGCGCAACGCTTCACCTCATCCACGCATATCCTGTGGGCAGACTTTCGCCAGACATTTCTCAAGGCAGTACTGATCGGCTACACCATTGGTTGTGCAACCGGGTTCGTGGTGGCCATACTGATCGATCGCTCGCCATTCCTGCAACGAGGCCTGTTGCCCATTGGCAACCTGGTGTCAGCATTGCCGATCGTCGGTGTCGCGCCCATCATGGTGATGTGGTTTGGTTTCGACTGGCCTTCGAAAGCGGCTGTGGTGATCATCATGACCTTCTTTCCTATGCTGGTGAACACGGTGGCTGGTCTGGGTGCTGCGCAAGCCATGCAGCATGACCTGATGAAGACCTATGCTGCCAGTTACTGGCAGAGTCTGTTCAAATTGCGTATACCAGAAGCCATGCCGTTCATATTCAACGCATTGAAGATCAATTCCACCCTGGCCATGATCGGTGCCATCGTTGCGGAGTTCTTTGGCACACCCACGGTCGGGATGGGCTTTCGTATTTCCACCGAAGTCGGACGCATGAACGTGGATATGGTCTGGGCAGAGATAGCCGTCGCCGCGATGGCAGGTTCCCTGTTCTACGGGGCCATAGCCCTGCTGGAGCGAGTGGTCACGTTCTGGCATCCATCGGTGCGTAGCAGTTAGCCCGGCCGAAGATGTCATCAAGTCTTTTTTAATCAACAGCCAAAGAGAAGGAGAAAACATGAAAAAATATAAACCTAGCGTGGCACTGACCGTATTGGGAAGTGCCCTGATTGCTGCGAGCCTGAATGCCGGCGCCGCGGACGAGGTGACCCTGCAGTTGAAGTGGGTGACCCAGGGACAGTTTGCAGGCTATTACGTGGCCCAGGAGAAAGGCTTTTACGACGAAGCCGGTCTGGATGTGACCATCAAGCCCGGTGGGCCGGACATCGCGCCACCGCAGGTCATCGCCGGTGGCGGAGCCGATGTCATCATCGACTGGATGCCCTCGGCTTTGGCCAGTCGGGAAAAAGGGGTGCCACTGGTGAACATTGCACAGCCATTCAAGCGTTCGGGCATGATGCTGACCTGCCTGAAGGAATCCGGGATCACCTCACCGGATGACTTTCGCGGCCGGACACTGGGCGTCTGGTTCTTTGGCAACGAATACCCGTTCCTGAGCTGGATGTCCTCCCTGGGAATCCCCACCGATGGCGGGGAGGACGGCGTGACCGTGCTCAAGCAGGGATTCAATGTCGACCCGCTGTTGCAGAAGCAGGCCGACTGCATCTCCACCATGACCTATAACGAGTACTGGCAGGTCATCGACGCAGGCATTACCGAGGATCAGCTCGTGGTCTTCCCCTACGAAGACCAGGGTGTGTCGACCATGGAAGACGGCCTGTATGTACTGGAGGGCAATCTGCAGGATGAGGCCTTCGTGGACAGGATGGCCCGTTTCGTCGCAGCCAGTATGAAAGGCTGGCAGTACACGCGGGATAATCCGGACGAAGCCGCTGAGATCGTGCTGGACAATGATGCCAGTGGTGCCCAGACGGAAAAACACCAGAAGCGCATGGTCGGTGAAATCAATAAACTGACCGAAGGCAGTGACGGGTCGCTGGATGTGGCCGATTATGAACGCACCGTCAAGACCCTGCTTTCCGGTGGCTCGGATCCGGTCATCACCAAAGAGCCGGAAGGTGCCTGGACAAGTGTCGTGACGGACAAAGCGCTGGCGATGTAGGCTCAAAGGGCGTACTTTGGTGCGCCCTTTCCTCGAATGGCATTTCGTTGCATGAGCGACATGGAACATCCGGCTCCCGATGCAGCGACGGCAAAGCCCGGCATAGGCCTGGTGGTGGGTATCCTGGTGCTCGGCTCGAGCATCAGCATCATGTCCACGGACATGTACACCCCCAGCCTGCCGGATCTGGCAACCTGGTTCGATACGACGCCTGCCAGGGTAAAGCTGACCATCAGCCTCAACATGCTCGCCTTCGGCCTGGCGCAGTTGATTCATGGACCATTGTCAGACCGCTTCGGACGCAAGCCGGTACTGATGATCTCACTGGCAGCGGTCGCCGTTCTGTGTCTTGTCTGTACGGCCGCGCAAACCATCAATCAGCTCATCATCGCCAGAATTCTGCTGGGCATCGCCGCCGCCGCCGAGGCGGTGGTCGGATTGGCGATCATCAAGGATCTCTACAGCGAAAAAGAGCAGGTGAAGGCGCTGGCCTTGCTGGGTATGGTCATCGCCGTTGCGCCGGCTGCCGCTCCTATTCTGGGCGGGTATATACATGTGGCCTTCGGCTGGCAGGCGAATTTTTTCGTCATCAGCGGCATGGCACTGTGCGCCGTGTTGATCGTGGGCAGACTGCTGCCCGAATCAGCCACGATCGACCCGCATGCTTTGCGAGTCAGCGCTGTCGTCAGAGGCTATGCCGCACTGTTGAAGAACGCGGACTTTCTGCTGCATACCGGCATGCTCGGCGTCGCCCTGGGACTGATTTTCGTCTTCGTCACCGGTGCGCCGTTCGTGCTGATCGACATGCTGGGGGTGCCGCCGGATCGCTTCGGTTATTACCAGGCTGGCATCGTACTGGCCTTCTTCTTCGGCAGTGTACTGGCATCGAGACTTGCCGACAGCTGGCAGGCCATGTCACTGCTGCGAATGGGGGTTGGGCTTGTAATATCGGGTGCTGGTGTCCTGTGTGCGGTCATCCTGTTCGGATTGACTGAGCCACTGACGCTCACCGCTGCGTACATGATCATGACATTTGGCATGGGACCCCTGTTTGCAGTAGCGCCCAGCAGAGCGCTGCGATCAATCGACGGGCAGGCGGGTACCGCCTCGGCCATGTTGAGCGGTATCGAACAGACGATGGCTGGTCTGGCGGCGGTTGCGATCAGCGTACTCAACGATGGTTCGGCACGGCCGATGGCGCTGGTTACGGTGGTGCTGGCCTGCATCCTGATCGTCCTGTTTCAGCGCTCGAAACGAGAAGATGTACTGCGCCTGCGTTGCGACAGGATCGCCTGAAAACAGCAGTCCGAACCGTTCAGTGTCCGCTGTTCAATGCAGACGCATAGCAAATTTTCAGCAGAGTTGTATTAACGCTTGTTCACTTGAATCATGCTCAAGGTGATGGCACGGTCGGTCGCAACCATCTGACTGGCAATGTTTTCTGTCGCTATGCAATCAAGAAAAAACGTGCGCTGCTTCCGATTATGTTCGAAATGTGTGATCTGGTTCTCACTACTGATGTCGGTGTCCAGCGTTGCGGCAGGGCAACCGGCAGCACTGGAGGATGTGCGTGCGCGCATCTATTCGACCACGGCAGCCGAAATTCAGTGGTCCAGGCTGGGCAACGAGCCGGTGCATATCAGTTACAACGGACAGCTCCTTGATCAGTATGACAGCAGCAGCCTGTTTCGCGCCGACCTTGATCCGGATGTCGAACACCGTTTCGAGCTGCGCACACTGGATATCTCCGGGCAACTGTCACAGCCGCAGATTCTCCGGTTTACTACTGGAGATTTCACGCTGCCGATCAGAGAGGTACAGGCCGAATCGAGCTCGTCGGTGACAAGCGGCTCATCGGGCAACGACACAGGGCAGCCAGACCTCACAGGAGCCGGTGTACCGGGCAGCACCGCCTCTTTGTCCAATGTGCGCGCGAAAATCTACTCCAGCACAGCTGCTGAATTACTGTGGACACGCAATAATGCCGATGGCGTGCGCGTGGTGCACAACAATAAGAATCTGGGTGTACTGGACACCAGCAGTCTGTACCTGGGGGCGCTTGATCCGTCGGTGCGGCATCAGTTTGAACTGACAGCAGTCAATGGTGACGGCACCCCCGGTGAGCGATACCAGCTTGGCTTCTCGATGAGCAGCTTTGCCGGTGTCGTGCAGACCATCGATGCCGTGAAGACCAATGCCGCGAGTGACTCCGGGGTGTCAACAGCTACCCTGGACACCACAGCTCAGCGAGCGGCACCACCACCACCGGCATCTACGCCAGTTCAGAATGCGCCGGCAAGCGACTCCGGACCACAGTTGGATGATCCGCTTGAGGTGACGGTAACCGGGTCCGGGACCCAATCCGGGACCCAATCCGAGACCCTATCCGAGACCGGATCCATACAGTCCGGTGACTGTGTCGTTCGTTCACTGTCGCAACTGTCCAGTTGTGTCGACGCCGCGGCAGGTTACTCGCGCATCAATATTCAGTCGGACCTGTCCTGCAGTACGGCTTCCTGTTGTCCGACAGGCGGTGCACTGCTGGCCTTTGCAAATACCCGCGACCTGATCATTCAGGGGAATGGCCATCGCCTGACGAGGCGGGCAGGGCAGCGGCAGTGCAGCCTGTTGGAGGTTACCAACTCCCGGTCATTGCGCATCAGCAACTGGCACCTGGATGACGACGCCAGCGTATCACCCTGTCTCGTGACAGATCGTTGCCCACGCATGCTGCACATCAGGAACTCGTCCGGAATCACACTGGACGGTGTGCATGTGAGCAACGGTAAGGGCTATGTCATCTACGTCCAGCAGGTCGACGATTTCCGATTCATCAACAGCAGCCTGAAGAATTCCGGGGTGCTGGGTCTCTATGTCGGACACTCCGGCAGTCCATCCACCAATGTCCTTATCCATAATTCCACGTTTACCGACAACCAGACCAATGCACTGGCCTTGCTGGGAGTCACAGGTTCCTCGCGTGACAGCAATGTCATCAGCAACAATGTGTTCAGACGCAACCATTACCGTGGACAATTTCCGGTGGCACCGCGCTACGGGTCCGGTTTCACCGGTGGTGGCCAGGTCTATATAGCCGAGGCCAGCGGGCTGACCATTCGTGGCAACCTGATCGATGACGGCTATTGCGAGAACTGCTACGTTCAACAGCGGTTCGGTTCAGGGGTCAGTGGTATCGAGCTGGCCATACCGGGACGCAACAGTGTGTCCAACACCCTCATCACCGACAACACCGTCAGTGATCACGATGCCTGGGGAATTTTCGTCAACGCCGGCAGTACGCTGGACAACTCCGTGGTCATCAGCAACAACCGCCTGCTGGACAATACGGTTGGTCTCAAGCCCGGCGCCGCCTCCACCTCGGGCAACCTTATCCGCGATCGCTAGTGGGTCGCGCGGAAAATTCGATAACACTTTATCGCCGCCACAGTCGCGATGGCTGCGTTAGAAAAGCTTGACGTATGCCCGATATGCCTGCGCTTTTCCGCCTTGCCCTCACGACTGTGGCA
>JABDKN010000302.1 GCA_013002205.1 Granulosicoccus sp. | reverse complement strand
ATCGATATCCTCCTGGCTCGTTACGCTTGCGGCGCGTTTCCACGCATCATTGCCAAAACCGAAGTCGTCGGTGGCGGCCAGGCAGCAGGGGCTCATCGACCAGACGACTGAGAACACACCAGGGCGGCTGATGGCCAGATGCAGTGCTCCGTAGCCACCCATCGAATGACCGACGATGGCGCGGCTGTCCACACCGGCCAGCGTGCGAAACTCCGCATCGATATGCCCAACGAGATCGTCGCTTATGTAATCTGCCCATCGCCCGCTGATCGGCGAATTGCGGTAATAGCCACCGCCGTACTTGTTGCCGCCATTGGGCATGACCACCAGCACTGATGGCATCGTCTTTGCCGCGATAAGACGATCCAGCCGAGCCGGAATATCCTCGAATTTGAGCCAGACACCGTAGTCGTCGAATATACCGTGCAACAGGTAGATGACCGGATAGCGTAAGCCGGGATCGATATCGTAGCCTGGTGGCAGATAGACCGCAGCATCCTGTATGTCGGGGGTTCCGAGCAAATTGCCAGCAAGCGCCGGAGCCGGTACCGCGACTTCTACTACACGACCAGCCGTATCGGGCGATGATTGGGCGACCGATAAACCCGGCATGCCGAGATTAAGTGCGCCAAACAGGAAAAGAATGAAAAGCAGCCTTTGCATAATCAAGACTCCTGAGTGGTCTCACCCTACCGCAAATACGGTGAATGGTCCAGTAGCATTGGAGGTCGCTGACCCAGGCCCAATCGCTGGATGAAGATCAGTCCCAGAAGTCCTGCTAGTTAATCAGATACCTGTTTTTCTGGGAGTAGAACGAGTACGCCGTGATCTGTCCCGTCACGATGGCGGAAAACATCAGGAGTGCCGAGAGCCCGATATCGGGCGTGGACAGAATGGGCTCGTGAAGCAGGGATTCGCTGGCGCCCACCAGAACGCGACTACCCGGCACCAGAATGATGATGCCCTGAACGATGTATATGGCACCAGTGAGTTTGAGGGTTTTGGCCAGCCAGGTTCCGTACAGCGTGATGACCACCGTGGTTACCCAGGTGCCAATGATCCAGCCACTGCCCAGGTCAAGATACAGGGGTCCCCACATGCCCAGTATCGACACCGGTACGGCGTAGATGATATCCATGAATCGGGCATTGAAGTTGATACCCAGCGACAGGGAAAGTACCGGCAAGGCAAGGAACGGCATCCAGCCGGAAATCTCATTGCTGTTCAACTGGGCAACGGAAGGCCCCCATAGCGTCTCCCCTAGCGTCAGGCCGATGTAGATACCGATGAACAACTTCACCAGTATGAAAATGGACTGCGCAAACAGGCATGTCCCTGAAATCAAGTCATTGAACGCCAGGCATTCCAGCGAGTTGGCGATTGACAGTCCCGGCACGTACAATACGATTGCAGCAATGCATAGTGCCCAGACGGGAATGTCCACACCCAGACTGCTGATAAGCGAAACCGTCAACCCGGTAACGAAGGCGCTGAAGAACTCCACGACAATCTTGTGATCATTGCGGCAGAGATACTGGCAGACCCACACCAGAAAGCCAAGTATGAAAGCGATGATCACAGCGTTCACCGTGCTGCCCACCAGCACCAGAAACGCAGGTGGAATGGCCATATTAGCGAACATGGTTTGCCAGGCCGGATAGCGTTTCGGTGCGGGTACCGGCGCACTGCTGGATGCATTGATTCGCAGAATGGTATTCGCCAACAGGCTCAGATCGATTGACGCAGGCTCCAGCTGCTTGAAAATGACCTTGTTGTCGTAATCCGGAAACTGGTAATTGATGGACGTCGGACTCGCTTGAACAACCACATTCACGCCGTTTATCCTGGCGTAGTGAATGACATACTTTGCAATCTTATAAGGTGCGCAGCCGCAACGGTGGAGGGTGTCCCCGGTTTCTACAATTTTATCAACCAGATGTTGAGAGGACATAGCTGCTGTCAGGATGGACGAGTTCGGGTGAACTCTAAAGGGCCCCGGAGGGTCACTGGTGTGGCGAGTATCTGGCCACAGGTAGTCTATAGGAGTAACCATCATGCTGGGTCAACCAGACAACTTTAAAGCGCTGTATGAAGAATTCTCGTGGAACATTCCGGCGCTCTACAACATTGGAATGGACATCTGTGATCGAATAGCTGCAATAGACCCGGAACGAACGGCCATCGTCGATATCAGTGAGGACGGTGCTAACGCAACGTATTCATTCGATGATCTGAGAAAACTGTCAAACCAATTGGCCAATGCACTGGCACGCCAGGGCATCAGTGGTCAATCGCAGCGGTACGCAGATCGTGTCGGCGTCCTGTTGCCTCAACGTGTCGAAACCGCGGTAGCCCACATTGCCGTCTTGAAATCGGGCTGTATTTCCATACCCTTGTTTACGCTGTTTGGCGAGGATGCCCTGTTACATCGCTTGAAGGATTCCGGCGCCAGTGCCGTGATCACGGACACGGCTGGTTGCCTGAAACTGCGTTCACTGAAGAAGCTCCTGCCTGATTTGACCTGCATTATCTCGGTAGATGATGCGCCGGCAGATATGGAAAGTTTTTCGACACTGTGCGCCAGCGAGTCCAGTGAGTACACGGCGATCGACACGCGAGCTGATGACCCCGCCCTGCTCATCTATACCAGTGGGACCACGGGTAACCCTAAAGGCGTCCTGCATGCGCACCGGGTGCTTCTGGGTCATCTGCCTGGCGTGGAGATGGCATTCAACTTTCTTCCTCAAGAAGCAGATCGCTTCTGGACCCCGGCTGACTGGGCCTGGATTGGTGGACTACTGGATGTGCTGATGCCCAGCCTGCACCATGGCATCACGGTAGTGGCTCACCGGTTCCTGAAATTCGATCCACTGGCTGCCTTGACCCTGATGAAAGAACACAGGGTCAGGAACGCTTTTCTTCCGCCTACGTCGATCAAGCTCATGCGACGCTACGAATTCGCCGAGAGCATCGGTGTCGAATTGCGCTCGGTGGGTAGTGGCGGCGAGGCGCTCGGTGCTGATCTGACCGATTGGTGCCAGCACGTTCTGGGAGCATCGGTAAACGAATTTTATGGACAGACGGAGTGCAACATGATCGTCTCCAGTTGCTCAGCATTGGAAACGCCGACTCAGGGTGTCATGGGACGAGCCGTCCCGGGGCATCGAGTCGAGATCCTGGATGAGCATACCGGACAGGTCCTGGATGATGGCGTGGAAGGGTCGATCGCCGTATTGTCACCCGACCCTGTCATGTTCCTGCATTATTGGAAAAACCCGCAGGCAACCCGCGACAAATTCATCGAGGGGCCTGATGGCAAGTGGTTGTTGACCGGTGACAGGGGGCTGCGCACACCAGAGGGCAAACTCAGGTTCATTGGCAGAGACGATGATGTAATCGGATCGGCAGGCTACCGCATCGGTCCTGCGGAAATCGAGGAATGTCTGATTCGTCACCCGGCCGTCGAGTTGGCAGGGGTTGTTGGCAAACCGGATGAGTTGCGCGGCTCAATCGTGGCCGCCTACCTCAAACTGACTGATGGCCATCAGGCATCTGATGAACTGGGTAGGGAAATCGCCAACTTCGTGAAGACTCAGCTCGCCGCGCATGAATATCCTCGGGTTGTCCGGTTTCTGGACGAGATGCCCATGACCACAACCGGCAAGATCATCCGTGCCCGGCTGCGCAAGATGGCGCACGACGAGTAC
The DNA here is from genome assembly GCA_013002205.1 of Granulosicoccus sp. Classification (GTDB taxonomy): domain Bacteria; phylum Pseudomonadota; class Gammaproteobacteria; order Granulosicoccales; family Granulosicoccaceae; genus Granulosicoccus. Next base: position 4,779 of record JABDKN010000302.1, on the reverse strand, counting down.
CTGAACGAGAGCCTCACTGACGATCAGTCGTGATTCACCCATCGATATTGTGTAAGACCTGGAATTGCCACACCAGGCCGATGTCAGACCAATCGAGTCCAGACAGGGTTCGTGAAGGCGTATTGACTGGAGACTGGTGTTCGATTTGATTTCTGATCAGCATACTCATGAAAGACGGGGAAATGAGGTGGTGACACAGATCAAGGCTGTTCGGGACAGCCTGCTCGGTACCCTGCACTCTGCACATGTCATGCTGCTCGTACTGACTGTTTTCTCTCCTGAATGGTTGCGCCATGGCGCTACAATTATCTGGAATCAAACGCTGCATCACCCAAGTCGGTGCAGAAGGAGACTGTTTCTTATCAACAGACGCGTTCGCACAGCCGGGAATCCAGAGAGTGATAGACTGGCAATGCAAAACCAAATGCAGCTCGTGCGACCGGTGGCATATCGGCCTGTAAAGCGCAGTCTGGAATTACGTTTCGATCAAATCAGGGGGAAATACCATGAACAGTTTTGGCACCCGATCATCACTAGACATAGGCTCTGAAAAATTACATGTTCACAGGCTTGACGTTCTCGAAGCCGAATATGCGATAAGCCGCCTGCCTTACTCGTTGAAGATCATGCTGGAAAATCTGCTACGCAACGAAAATGGCGGAACAGTGACGCAAGCACAGATCGAAGCGCTTCTTAAACATGACAGTCAGGCCAAATCGGAAGAACAGATAGCATTTACCCCGGCGCGCGTGATATTGCAGGACTTCACAGGGGTACCGGCAATTGTGGATCTGGCTGCCATGCGAGCGGCTATCAGCGAGCTCGGTGGAAGACCGGAATCCATCAACCCCCTTGAGCGAGTCGATCTGGTGATAGATCACTCGGTCATGGTGGATAAGTTTGGCACCCGACAGGCACTGGATCTGAATACAAAACTTGAATTCAAGCGCAATCGCGAGAGGTACCAGTTCTTACGCTGGGGTCAACAAGCCTTCGAAAATTTCCGTGTGGTGCCACCGGGTACGGGAATCGTCCACCAGGTAAATCTGGAATTCCTGGCTGACGTGGTCAGTACAAAGCAGGTAGATGGGACGACATGGGCCTATCCGGATACGCTGGTAGGCACCGATTCACATACGACCATGATCAATGGTCTGGGTGTGCTTGGTTGGGGTGTAGGCGGCATCGAGGCCGAAGCGGCGATGCTGGGTCAGCCCATGTCCATGCTCATTCCCGATGTCATCGGTGTACAGATCATCGGCAGTCTGCCCGCTGGCGCAACAGCGACTGATCTGGTGCTGAAAGTGACGGAGATGTTGCGGGCACACGGGGTGGTGGGCAAGTTCGTCGAGTTTCACGGTGACGGTCTATCAGGATTGCCCCTGGCAGATCGAGCCACGATAGGCAACATGGCTCCGGAGTACGGTGCCACCTGCGGCATATTCCCGGTGGATGCGGAAACCCTGAAATACCTGGAGTTGTCTGGTCGGGATGCTGATGTAGTAAATCGGGTTGAACATTACGCCAAGGTTCAGGGACTGTGGCGCGACGATGGTGCTCCGGCAGTAGACTATACGGAATCGCTGACACTGGATCTGAGTGAGATAGTGCCAAGCCTTGCGGGCCCCAGGCGTCCTCAGGACCGAATACCCCTGAGTTCCTCAGCCAGTGCGTTCAAAACCTACCTGGATGAATACACGCGAGGGCTGGACCAGGTATCGAACGGCACGTCGCAGGAAGAGAAGGAATTCGTGGATGAAGGAGGCGATGTCGCCATTGGCCATGATGAAGCCATGGTCGCAGAGCACGTTCAAACTTCATCCGATGAACATACCCTGCAACATGGTGATATCGTCATCGCGGCCATTACCTCCTGTACGAATACATCCAACCCTTACGTGATGATAGCGGCGGGACTGCTTGCCCGACGAGCCAGCGAGCTGGGACTGACCAGCAAACCCTGGGTTAAGACTTCCCTGGCCCCAGGTTCGCAGGTAGTCACGGGTTATCTGGAATCTGCAGAACTCATGCAACCGCTCCGCGATCTGGGTTTCCATGTGGTCGGCTTCGGTTGCACCACCTGTATCGGTAACTCCGGGCCACTGGACGATGAAATCGTCGATGCCATCCAGCAACGCAATCTGGCTGTCGCTTCGGTACTGTCCGGAAACCGCAATTTTGAAGGACGCATTCATCAGTTCGTGCGCGCGAATTACCTGGCATCCCCACCACTGGTCGTAGCCTATGCCCTTGCAGGATCGATGCTGCACGATCTCGATAACGATCCTCTGGGAAAATCCAGCGACGGACAACCTGTCTATTTGAGGGACATCTGGCCATCACCACAGGAGGTGGCCGAACTGGTTGCGACGCATATTTCGTCCGATCTGTTCCGTAAGCGCTATGCCGACGTATTCGAAGGAACTGAGGACTGGCGCAAGCTGGACACCCCCAATGAGAAAACCTACACATGGCCTGAATCCAGCTACATCAAGCTTCCGCCGTTTTTCACCGGAATGACAGCGGATGTACAGCCACTGAAATCTGTGGACGATGCACGCTGCCTGGTCATGGTAGGCGATTCGGTTACTACCGACCATATCTCTCCAGCAGGGGCGATCTCGGCTGACAGTGCAGCTGGAAAATACCTTGCTGGTCTGGGAATCAGTACGGGCGACTTCAACAGCTATGGTTCAAGGCGCGGTAATCATGAAGTGATGATGCGCGGCACCTTTGCCAATGTGCGGTTAAAAAATCTTCTCGTTCCGGGCACAGAAGGAGGTTATACCAGACACTTGCCAGAGCCTGAAATTCTGAACATTTTTGATGCCGCCATGAAATATCAGAAAGACAAGGTTCCCCTGATTGTACTGGCCGGTAAAGAATACGGTACCGGCTCCAGTAGGGACTGGGCGGCCAAGGGGGTTAGCCTGTTGGGTGTTCGTGCGGTGATAGCTGAAGGCTATGAACGGATACATCGATCCAACCTGGTCGGATTTGGCGTACTGCCTCTGCAATTTATTGACGGTCAGGGTGTAAAGCCACTGCAACTCAGCGGCGAGGAACGCTTCAGTATCTCCTCGCTGGCCAGCCAGCCTGGGAAGGTTACGGTCACTGCGGAAAATGATGAGGGGAAACGAATTGAATTCGAAGCGATCGTTCGCGTGGATACCGACGTGGAGTGGGACTATCTACGCAATGGCGGAATTCTTCATTATGTGTTACGGCAATTGGCTGCAAATGAAACGCCGGTAAAAAATGCAGGAACTTAACTAATCTAGTCAAAAAACAGCGCACTCCGGGATGATCATTGCGTTCAATTGTGTGCTCGACAAGGACGAGTGCTATCCGTAATGTACGAGTGAGGGTTCGAGTTGCCGGATGAATCTGTTCGACATAAAGAGGTGATGACATGTCAGGAATGCAATCCATCAATCCTTCTACCGGAAACGTCGAAAAGGTCTTCGATTGTCTTGACCAGGGTGGCATAGAGCGGGCATTGGAGAAGGCAGACAAGGTATTCCAGGATGCCCGCTCACTCAGTATTGCTGATCGAGCAAGTTGCATGAAACGAGCTGCTGAACTGCTTCGAGGCGAAAAGGACTCGCTAGGCAGCATGATGACACTGGAGATGGGAAAAACTTACGCAAGTGCCATGGCTGAGATCGAGAAGTGTGCATTGGCTTGCGACTATTACGCGGATGAAACCGCTGGAATCCTGGCCGATCGCCAACTAACGGACGATAACCATGTCAGCTACGTACGTCACTTGCCAATCGGCCCTGTTCTGGCAGTAATGCCCTGGAATTTTCCGTTCTGGCAGGTTTTCCGATTTGCTGCACCTGCGCTGATGGCTGGAAACGTTGGATTGCTCAAACATGCATCCAATGTTCCACAGTGTGCCATGGCCATCGAGGATATATTCCAACGCGCAGGCTTTCCTGATGGTGCTTTTCAGACTTTGCTGATCAGCTCCGGCCAGGTGGAAGGTGTTCTGCAGGATGAGCGCGTGCGCGCTGCCACAGTGACTGGCTCGGAGGGCGCCGGATCAGCGGTTGCAGCCACCTGCGGACGACAGATCAAGCCTAGCGTTCTCGAACTCGGTGGCTCGGATCCATTCATCGTCATGCCTTCGGCCGATCTGGACAAGGCGGTCGAGACTGCTGTCAAGGCCAGAACCATCAACAATGGCCAGTCCTGTATTGCAGCCAAGCGTTTTCTGGTTCACCGCGATGTCTATGATGAATTTCGAGATCGATTCGTCGCTGGATTCGAGAGCCTGAAGGTCGGTGATCCCATGGATGAGGCGACTGATATCGGCCCCCTGGCCTTGTCGCAAATTCGTGATGAGTTGAATCAGCAGGTGAACGATTCGGTGGCAGCAGGCGCTACCCGACTGACCGGGGCAAAGCTGATTGACGGTGATGGATACTTCTATCAACCGGGCATACTGGCTGATATTCCGGAGAATTCACCTGCTGCCTCGGAGGAATTGTTTGGTCCTGTGGCGTTACTTCACAAAACCAATTCATTCGACGCAGCGATCGATCTGGCCAATGACTCGCGTTTCGGTCTCGCCTCGAGTATCTGGTCTCGTGAAAAAAGTGAAATCAATGAGGCCATTAACCGATTACAGGCAGGGTCCACGTTTGTCAATGCGATGGTCGCATCGGATCCTGCAAGACCGTTTGGAGGTGTCAAGGATTCAGGATACGGCAGAGAATTGTCCGCCGATGGCATGCTTGCTTTCATGAACGCCAAAACTGTATTCATAGCTGG
>JABDKN010000023.1 GCA_013002205.1 Granulosicoccus sp. | reverse complement strand
GTCAAGGATCGGTACACCGGTTTTCATGGCGACAGTCCCCGCAATGCCCCTGCCGACCTGAAATTGTTTCCCACATTCCTGGAACGTCTGGCCAATGACGGTGGCACACCGCAGTACGCGCGACCTATGTGCGTTGGTGAGGTGAAATCAAAGGGACAAGGCGACCTGGAAAAGGACATCAGCAACCTGAGTTCGGCCATGACGCTTCACGGCGCGGAGCGTGGCTTCATGAATGCAGCTTCACCAGGTGTGATATCGCTCTTCCTGCAGAACGATTATTACAAAACACGTGAAGCCTATCTCGCCGCGCTGGCCGATGCGATGAAAGCCGAATACGAAACCATCGTTGCCGCTGGCCTGGATCTGCAACTTGACTGTCCCGACCTGGCCTTGTCGCGGCACATGCTGTTCAATGATTTATCGGATGATGAATTCGTCAAGGTCGCGGCCAGCCATGTCGAGGCATTGAATCACGCCCTTGCCGACATCCCCGAAGAGCGTGTCCGCATACACATCTGCTGGGGCAACTATGAAGGCCCGCATGTGTGCGATATCCCCATGTCCCGCATGTTCGATACGCTGATGTCTGCCAAGGCCCGATACTTACTGTTCGAAACTTCAAATCCACGCCACGGCCATGAGTGGAGCGTATTTCGAGATCGCAAAGCGGACATTCCCGATCACAAGGTGCTTGTCCCCGGTGTCGTCGACACGACAACGAACTTCGTTGAACACCCGGAGCTGGTCGCGCAGCGCTTACAGCGTTTTACGAACATTGTCGGTGCGGAGCGTGTCATAGCCGGCAGTGATTGCGGCTTTGGAACATTCGCAGGTTTCGGCGCGGTCGATCCCGATATTGCCTGGGCCAAGCTTGCCGCACTCTCTGAAGGTGCGCGTCTGGCGTCATGACCCCGCTGGTGCTGCTTCCCGGCATGATGTGAGTTGTGCGCGGACTCTGGAAGAACGTTGGAAGCTCCCGCACGTGAACGCGCATCCGCCTGATCTGCCGATTGGGGAGGCGCGTGCAGCCCTGCGAAGTGGCGCGTTGTCAGCGCTGGCCCTGACTGAGGCACATCTGGAGAGAATCGATAACCGCAACCCGGTAATCGGTGCTTTCGTGCATATCGCCACTGAATCAGCCCTCAGCACTGCGCGAGCAACAGACATAGCCATTACAAACCATGCGCTCCTGGGCCCGCTGCACGGTATCCCCTTTGCCATCAAGGACATTTTCGATGTGACTGGCTGGCCGGTGAGTTGGGGGTCGCGCCTGCAGCAACATCGCATCGCCCGGAAGACTGCCCCTGCCGTGCAGTCACTGATTGATGCCGGGGCAATCCCGCTTGGGCTTGTTGCAACCTATGAACTGGCCAGTGTCGGACCGGACAGGCAAAGTCTCTACCCGCAGCCGCGCAACCCGTGGAACCACGAGCATATAACCGGCGGATCATCATCCGGTTCTGCCGCAGCGGTGGCTGCCGGCATGGTGCGTCTGGCACTCGGCACGGATACCGGTGGTTCTATCCGCAGCCCTGCAGCCTACTGCGGGGTCGTTGGACTGAAACCGAGTTTTGGTGTCTTGCCAACTGGCGGTGTCATGCCGCTCGCACCATCGCTTGATCATGTCGGACTGATTTCCCCTACCGTACCCGAAGCCGCCGTTGCATTCTCTGCTCTGGCCAACCGTCCACCATCTAGTCCGGCCGCTGTACGGGGTATTCGTGTCGCCTATGGGCGCAACTGGTGTTACGACAATGCTGCCCATGCCGGCCTGCAGCAGTTGATGGATGACGCGGCCGCCATACTCACCTTGTGTGCAATGAACCTGAGCGTGCTGCACCTGCCCGATTACGCTGCCATCGAACGCACCGCTGCCCACATCATTCACGCTGAACAATACGCGGTACACGGCGCGTCGGTCCTGGCAAATGCAGATGCTGTGGGCAGCATGGCGGCACAGAGCATCCTGTCAGGCGCCAGGGACGGGCCTGAGCAACTGGCGGCGGAACGTAAGGTTGCGCTGGATTTTAGTGCAGTCATCGACGCCGTGCTGTCAGATCATGAGGTTCTGGTTCTGCCCACGACCTTGACACCTGCGCCGCCGTTCAGCGACTTTGCCCATGGTAGAGCGGTCTGGACCGCCATGCGCACGATCCCATTCAACCTGTCCGGTCATCCCGCGCTCAGTGTGCCGATGGGATTCGTCGACGGTTTGCCCCTCGGATTGCAGATCGTGGGACGCCATGGGGACGAGGCGAGCGTTCTTCGAGTGGGTGAAGCGTTCGAGGCCGCCACCGATCACGCTGCGATGTCACCCTATTTCACCTGAAGCCGATCCAGTCGAAGCTGAGCAGCGCGTCGATGACCGTCCAGTCCTTCACTGGCACTTTGACGAACCGACGGTGGAGCCACCGCCATCACTCCCTCGGCCTCCAGCCACTGATGGGTGGCGACCTTGACGTAGGCTCCAACCCACAGTCCGCCCGTGTAACGAGCGGCAGCCATCGTCGGCAAGGTATGATTGGTGCCGCAGCATTTATCTGAATAGACGACACTGGCCAGTTCGCCGATGAACAGTGAACCGTAACTGTTGAGCTGCAAAGCCAGTCTCTGCGGATCGGCAGTATGAATCTGCAGATGCTCGGCTGCGATATGGTCCGAATAGGCAATCATGGCTGCTTCATCCTCGCAGACTGCGATCTCGCCAAAATCTCTCCAGGCTTGCGATGCCGTCTCGGCAGTCACAAGATCCTTCAACTGCCGTTCAACCTCATCATCAACTGCCTGCGCCAATGCTGCATCAGTCGTGATCAATCCGACCCGTGTGCGCACATCGTGCTCTGCCTGAGCCAGCAAGTCAGTAGCGATCATGTGTGCATCACCAGTACTATCAGCCAGGATGTAAATTTCCGAGGGCCCTGCAAGCTGATCGATTCCGACCGTGCCAAAGACCTGCCGCTTCGCTTCGTTGACGTAGGCATTTCCGGGGCCGACAATCTTGTTGACCGCAGGTACGCTCTCGGTTCCAAATGCCATCGCCGCGATCGCCTGGGCACCTCCGATACGGAAAATCCGATCGGCACCTGCCAGGTGACAGCCTGCGATCATGGCCCGGTGCGCAGTCGGCGGAAGACAGGCAATCACCTGGTCCACACCCGCGACTCTTGCCGGCACGATCGTCATGATCGGCGCTGACAGCAACGGATATCGACCACCCGGCACATAGCACCCGACCGTCCTGATCGGAATCACACGATGCCCCAGGTGCACACCCGGAAGGACGTCTATCTCCAGTGAGCCGATCGTCGCCATTTGCGCCTCGGCGAACTTGCGAACGTTTGCAATGGCGAACTCCGTGTCAGTACGCGTCTGCGCATCCAGCTCGTTCAGTGCTGCCTCACGTTCTTCCCGA
>JABDKN010000020.1 GCA_013002205.1 Granulosicoccus sp. | reverse complement strand
CGCCACCATGGGTGTCTGCGACAAACGCGGCCAGGCGCTGACGAATCTGCCGAGCGGCATCCTCAGCGGCCTTGCCGTTTAGATCGGCACCGGTTGATGCCGCGGTTGCCGAGGTGTTGGCCACTTTGCTGGTATCGGTGGCCGTGGCGCGTACGTGTGACAGTGAGATGCCAAGCTCGCCGGCCACGACCTGAGCTACCTTGGTGTGCAGACCCTGTCCCATCTCGGTACCACCGTGATTGACCAGGACCGATCCGTCGGTATAGATGTGAACCAGGGCTCCTGCCTGGTTGTAGTGGGCGACATTGAAGGATATGCCGAACTTGACCGGGCTCAGCGACACACCTTTCTTCAGCACCGGACTCTTGGCGTTGAATGCGCGACAGCTTGCCACGCGGGCGGTGTAGTCACTGCTGGCTTCCAGCTGATCCACCAGCTGGTGGATCACGTTGTCTTCTACCTTCTGGCCGTATGGGGTGATATTGCGCTCACTGATTCCGTAGAAATTGATCTTGCGCACGGCCAGTGGATCCATGCCCAGTTCGCGGGCAATCTCATCGATCATGTATTCCGTGACGATGGCTCCCTGCGGACCGCCAAAACCGCGGAAGGCCGTATTGGACTGGGTATTGGTCTTGCCGCAGTACGCACTGATCTCGACATCGGACAGGTAATAGGCGTTGTCGACGTGGCAGACCGCGCGCGTAGCGACGGGGGGTGACAGGTCGGTGGAAAAACCGGCGCGACTGATTAATTCCACACGTACCGCATTGATCCGGCCGTCGGCCTCATACCCGGCCTCGTAGCGATAGGAGAAACAATGTCGCTTGCCGGTGATCAGCATGTCATCGTCACGATCCAGTCGCAGTTTGACCGGACGTTGCAGGCGATGAGCGCCCAGAGCTGCCACACAGCAGAACAGGGCAGACTGGGACTCCTTGCCGCCAAAGCCACCGCCCATGCGACGGATTTCGACGACCACCTGGTTGGCCCGCAATCCGATCAGCGCAGCGACCAGTGCCTGCATTTCAGTCGGGTGCTGTGTCGAGCAGCGGATGAACAGTCCGCCATCCTCGCGCGGTGTGGCCACGGATATCTGGCCTTCGAGGTAAAACTGCTCCTGGCCGCCGACATGCAGTTCGCCAGCAAGCCGGTGCGTCGAATTCTCCAGTGCCGATTGTGGCTCGCCACGCACCAGGTGCATTGGCGGAACGACATAGGATCCCAGTTCGTGGGCCTTTTCCGGCGTGAGCACGGCAGGTAGCTCCTCATACTCGACACTGGCCTTGCGCGCTGCCTGTCGAGCCTGCCTGACGGTGTGGGCATACACTGCGAATATCGGTTGCCCGACGTACTGCACGGTGCCTGAGGCAAGCACCGGATCGTCGGCCAGGATCGGTCCGCAATCATTGATGCCGGGGATGTCCTCCGCCGTGAGTACAGCCACCACTCCGGGTGAGCGACGTACTGCCTGCAGGTCCAGTGCGCGGATGGTAGCGTGCGCCCTGTCGCTCAGACCCAACGCAGCGTGCAGAGTACCGGCGGGCTCCGGCAGGTCGTCGATGTAGCTCGCCTCGCCCGAGACATGCAGATGCGCCGATTCGTGCGGAGTGGCGTTCATGCTCATACCGGAGACTCCTGCCGGGCGAAGTCGAACACGCTGGTACGACTCGCAGGCAAGGCATTGTCGGCACGCGTTTCCAGAAAGAAGCGGTAGAGCAGATTGGCGGCAGTGCGCGAGCGATAGTTTGCCGAGGCGCGCATGTCATCCAGCGGAGTGAAGTCATTGCCCAATGCCGCCATGGCAGCCTGCGCCGTCGACTCTGTCCACAGCTTACCTGCCAGCGCAGCTTCACAGGCACTGGCGCGTCTGGGGATCGCGGCCATACCACCGAATGCAACTCTGGCCGTGATGATACGCTCACCATCCATGTACAGGGCAAACGCTGCACAAACCGCCGAGATGTCCGAGTCATAGCGCTTGCTCAGCTTGTATGTCCTGAACACCAGCCCCGGTGCGGGCAAGGGCAGCTCGATGGCCTCGACGATTTCTTCCGGACTCATCGAATTGACCTGGTAATCCACGTACAGCTCCTGCAGGTCGATGGTGCGCGAATGGCGAGAACTGGTCAGCACGACCCGTGCACACAGCGCAATGAGCCACGGCATGGAGTCGCCAATGGGTGAGCCATTGGCCACGTTGCCACCCAGTGTTCCCGCGTTGCGAATAGGCACCGATGCAAACCGTTCCCACATTTCCTGCAGCTGTGGGTAGTGACGGGTCATGGCCGCATAGGCGTCAGAGAGCGACACCGCCGCACCGATACGCAGATGCGTATCCGCGTGTTTGATCGTTTTCAGCTCATCGACACTGCACACATAGACGATGTCCCCCAGGTCACGGAACTGCTTGTTTACCCACAGGCCGATGTCGGTGCACCCCGCAAGCAGTGTGCAATCAGGTTTCCGCTCACGCAGGGCAGTCAGTTCTGCCAGTTGTCGTGGCGCGTGATAGGTGATGCTGCCATGTGACAGATTGAGGGATTCGCTGGAGCGCATATCTCGCAGCTGCTGTTCGATGGAGGCCCGATCCAGAGCCACGGCCGGATAAGTGAACATCGCCTCACCGGCATCGATGATTGGTCGGTAACCGGTACAGCGGCACAGATTGCCGCTCAATGCCGTTGCCAGTTCCGTACGGTCCGGCCGGGTGTCGGTGCCTGCATGATCCACGTAGCAGTTCCACAGCGACATGATGAACCCGGGCGTACAGAATCCGCACTGCGATCCGTGGCAGTCGACCATGGCCTGCTGAACAGGGTGCAGGCTCCGGTCCCGGCCACGCAGGTACTCGACCGTAAACAGGGCTTTGCCATCGAGCATGGGGACGAACTGGATGCAGGCGTTCACCGCGCGCAGCTGCAGTGCGTCGTCGACCAGTTCACCGACCACTACCGTGCAGGCGCCGCAATCGCCCTCGGCGCACCCTTCCTTGGTGCCCACGCATCGCTGGTCTTCACGCAGATAGTCCAGGACCGTGCGCGTGGGAGCGACATCGCCAGCTTTCACAGCGATCCCGTTTAGCAGAAATTGCACGGGCCGGCTGGCAGCATTCATGACAGACTCCTGATTGAAAACCGACAGACGGCGCATCGAACTGGCGTTTTCCGGACCAACCGGGACACCGTCAGGGTTGTCTGACCATTATACGCCGCTCCAGCGCCGAGCTGGCAGCGTCGGCACCACTCAGCTGCCAGCACCGGCTTGGCCGGTACGCCTTGGACGTAGGCGGGAACTGGTCCCTGTGGGGTTCGTATGGCCGTGGCCACGGCGATTTGCAGTCATGAACTGCATGGTGATTGAATCGCTCTGGCGCTAAAACTTGCCATTGTCGTTTTTCCATTCACTTAAAGGAAGGACTTTCTCTGTCGTGTCCCAGTGCTCGGTGATTTTTCCACCGGCTATGCGAAAGAGATCATAGAAGGCAGTGTGGACGCCACTGACATAACCCTCACTGACGCAAAGCACGAAACTGCCCTCGGCCAATACACGATGGATACGTTGATAGTCGATCTGCCTGTGATCGTCGCCCCCGGCTGCCAAGGCCGACCTCAGAGTGGAGATGCCATCCCCTGATCGGGGGTTGTGCTCGATATAGGTTTCCTCGTCAACATAGTCTGTAAGTGTGTCGAGTTGCCCTTTGACCAGCACTTTTTCAACGAAAGATTGAACGATTGCGCGATTCGCTTCCGTCAGTTCATGATCAACCGCTTCGACGGGGCCATCCACCATGCTGCGCCCGGTTCGGTTTGGCCCAAGTCTTTCCTGAATATTGTCCCAGTGTTCAACTGCCTGACCGTCTTCAAACCTGAATACTTCAAAACCGACACTACGTCGTGCAAAATCATACTCGGTGTGTGCGAAGACGAAATCGCCGTCCTCGAATGCTCGCACAATATTTACCTTGGGTTCGGTCCTGGCCAGCCGCTTGAACAGGTCCGCCAGGCCTTCACTGCCTGTGTGGGTCTCAGGATTATGCTGTATGTACTTCGCCTCATTGACCACGGCGACTGGTTCAGGATCGCCAGTCTCGATGCTTTTCAGCAAAGCCCGAATCTGATCCTTCCTGGATATGGCCATCTGTATTAATCAGGGGGACAGGGGATAAAGGTTCTGCTGCAGCCAGGTATCACGTATTTCTGTACCTTGCGGTAAATAATACTGATCGGTCTATGATTGTCAAATTGGCGGAGGCAACGCCGCCCGGCTGCTTCATTGCGACCAACGCCTCCTGCTGTGATACGCCCATGGTTCCCAGGCTCATCCCTGAGGCGCTGCGGAGTGCCGCTGCTCAAACTCGAACAGCCATCGCGTCACGACTCAAGCGTGGGCTGGACGATAAACAGATTCCTGCGGGAACCCGCATCGACGTACTGACGTGCTTTTGTGACACGTTGATTACCGGTCATTCCAGCCTCGACAAACAGGGCGGGCCAAAGAAAAACCTGATAACTGCGGTCGATGTCGCGGTGTCAGCGTGGCCCGGTAGATTGCGCGGATTGAGCAGCACCAGAACTTCCGTATATTGGGGCGGTAGACAATGGGTCTTGAGTCCGTGTACAACTTGGCCATGTCGCTCACTGTTCATACGTGCATAGGGGTTTACCTTTCGTCGTCACGGCAATCATTTGTTCAGCCACTATGCTTGGGTTGAAAAATTCCCCTGGAAGCATGGGTTGAAGTCGCCGACAGAATCGATTTCGACGAATTCAGAATCAAGACTGAGGAGAAAGTAGCGATGTCGATACAACCGTTTATCAGGTGTAAAGATTTATCTGTATCGTTGCCTTTTTATTCTGAGATCCTGGATTTCAAAATTCTCCGCGCGCCAGACCCGGATCCGGAATCGTTCATGTCTAAGTATTCGCTTTTGGAAAGAAACGGCGACAGAGTTCATCTCTCAGCGCATTCTGGTGATGGAGTCTTTGGAAATGTCGTATACGTTCAGGTTGAGAACATAGATACATTGTTTGAAAAGTTTCTTCTGAATGGACTGACTGAGAGTGACAGGGGTGGCTTGACAATGAGGCCAGTAGAACAGACATGGGGTATGAAGGAGTTTGCCGTGACTGACCCGGACGGTAACCGGATTACTTTTGGCCATCCCCTGTAGAATGTCCATCGCAGACAGACTGGCAGGTGACGTTGACCCTCATGAGCCGAAGAGACAACAGGTTTATGGTGCTGTGAGTACCAGAAGTACTTCTGGCAAGTGATGTTTCCGGAGTACCACACTCAAAAGCCCGCTGACAATTTGTAGGTGTCCCGATTAACCGGCATTGCAATGCCCGTTTCCCAAGTAATAAAACGATGACTGAGGCCGAGCTAAAAGGCTGGCTTCCCGAACTGGAGTTGTCGTTCACCACAATGAGACAATAACAGCTGTCTGACAATAAGTAACGCCACTGCAAGTCCGCGAATCACACTATGGGCTTGGTTAGCGAATACAGGCTGTTTCGCCGAAGACAGGTTCTGGTAAGGGCGATGCTGACTCGGTAGCTATATTACCTGTCGTTTGGCAGCGCTTGCCGGATCACCTGTATTCGGAGTGCCGGTTGGCTCAATAAGCAGCAGCTCGGCTTCTTCCTCAGCCACTGGACAGTGCTCAACACCTTTAGGAACAACATACATCTCGCCCTGGTTCAGATGTACATCTCCATCGCGCATTTTTATGGTAATTCTGCCTTTGACAACAAGGAAAAAGTCATCGGAATCCGGGTGAGAATGCCAGTTGAACTCGCCTTTTACCTTGACGACCATAACGTCATGACCGTTGAATGTCGCAACAGTCCTGGGTGACCAATGTTCTGAAAAGGCTGCCAGCTTTTCACTTAGGTTTATAGTTTTCACAAAGTTGCCAGTTGGTTTGATGTGTCTATTCTACTGCCTGGAGTGCCGGTGTTTAATTCGTTGAAGCAATACCAGGCGATTTATGATTATTCCACCATACATGGTTCGTCAAAGACGAACGATTCATTTCGACTTCCAACGCTGGCCAGTGCGTGATGCCTGAAAATCTCGACCTCTGCGGAAATCATGACACTCTTGAACGCGCTGACCAGGAATATCCATCGGACATTATCCGGCATCAGTTTCGCTGGCGGCTACCGAGTCGGAGCTCAATTCCTCTAGAC
>JABDKN010000016.1 GCA_013002205.1 Granulosicoccus sp. | reverse complement strand
ATCCGGATATCATGGAGCTGCGTGATGAAACCGAAGAAGATGAAAAGGAGATAGAGGCCTCGAAGTACGACCTTGCCTATATCGCGCTCGATGGTGATATCGGTTGCATGGTCAACGGTGCCGGGCTTGCCATGGCGACGATGGACATCATCAAGCTCTATGGTGCCTCCCCGGCCAATTTTCTGGACGTGGGTGGTGGCGCCACGACGGACAAGGTCACTGCGGCCTTCAAGATCATCACATCCGATCCCAGCGTCAAGGGCATACTGGTCAACATCTTCGGCGGCATCATGCGTTGCGATGTCATCGCCGAGGGCGTTGTCGCCGCTGTCAAGGAGGTGGGACTCGAGGTGCCACTGGTGGTACGCCTGGAAGGCACCAAGGTGGAGGAAGGCAAGTCCATCATCAATTCAAGTGGTCTCAACGTGATTGCGGCCGACGATCTGGACGATGCCGCCCAGAAAGTTGTCAACGCGGTAAAGGGATAAGCAGACATGTCAATACTGATCAACGAAAATACCAAGGTCCTCGTCCAGGGTCTGACCGGCAAGACCGGCACCTTCCATACCGAACAGGCTCTGGCCTATCACGGCACCCGGATGGTCGGCGGCATTCATCCGAAGAAAGGCGGCAGCGTGTGGACCTGTGGCACCGGTGAATGCAAGGGGTCGGAACTGCCGATCTTCGCCACGGTGAAAGAGGGCAAGGCTGCAACCGGTGCGACGTCGTCGGTCGTGTACGTACCACCTGCGGGGGCCGCTGCTGCCATCACCGAAGCCATCGATGCCGGCATCGAACTGATCATCTGCATCACCGAAGGAGTGCCGGTGCGCGACATGGTCGAGGTCAAGGCGCGGTTGCTGGATTCCGACTCGCGGCTGGTGGGCCCCAATTGCCCGGGCATTCTGACACCCGAGGCCTGCAAGATAGGCATCATGCCCGGCAGCATCTTCAAGAAGGGTTCGGTGGGTGTCGTGTCGCGTTCCGGAACACTCACCTACGAGGCAGTCTACCAGACCAGTCAGGCGGGCCTGGGGCAGACGACTGCGGTCGGTATCGGTGGAGATCCGGTCAAGGGGACCGAGTTCGTGGACGTGCTGGATCTGTTCCTGGGTGACGACGACACGAAGTCGATCATCATGATTGGTGAAATTGGAGGTTCAGCCGAAGAAGAGGCTGCTGAATGGCTGACCGAGCAAGCGAAAAAAGGCCGCAAGAAGCCAGTAGCAGGCTTCATCGCGGGTCGTACTGCACCCCCGGGACGTACCATGGGTCATGCAGGTGCCGTCATCTCGGGAGGTAAAGGTGGCGCAGAAGACAAGATCAAGGCCATGGAAGACGCCGGCATCGTCGTGTCCCGCTCGCCGGCAAAACTGGGTGAAGCCCTGCTGAAGGCCATTGGCTGACGGTTGATCGCCACCAGGGGCGCGTCGATCCCGGGACGCGCCTCTCGCCTGCTCAGGGCCAGGCTGCCGACCCTTGAGCGTGACGATGGCAAGCTGCGCGCCTGGGAAACGTCTCAGGCCGCAGCGTTTTCCGCCAGGCGCTGATCCACGATCGAGACGATCTCGTCCACCGCATCCGATTGCCTGCCCTGGCTGGCGCCCACCAGCTGCACCAGCTTGTCCACACGTTCGACCCTGTCTGCGCCGGCATCGATTGCACGTGCAACCGACGAGGGCTTGAGCAGGTTTTCGGCGGCTTTGGCGTATTTTTCGAAAGGTACCTGGTCGAGGGCATCGGCACCCAGAGAACGCGCCAGCCTGTCCACCCAGGCATAGATGGCGGCAGACTTTTCGATATCACCCTGTACCGCCTGCTGGATCGGCAGGGCAGCGCCCGAGGTGACGCAACGGTAGTTACCTGTCAGCAGCATGCTCCACTTGGCCAGGGGAACGAACAGGGAATCATGAATCCGCAGTTTCACCGGCACATCCCTGCCATCGAGTGTCACGGCGGCAATATCCGATTCAAGCTGTCGCAGCATGGCATTGTGGCCATCATCGGCAAACACGGCGGCCTTGAAATTGGTGGGCAGGCCTACATGCAGGAAATTGGCTTGTTCCTCGGGTGGGCGAAAGGCCTGGGGGTCAGGGCTGCATAATGTCACAAGGCCAGGTTCGAAACCGGTCCACACCGACGGCTCGTTGAACGATGCCGTCAGATCCACGTTCTTCAATGCCTCGATCCTGGCCAGGTAGGGCAACGGGGGCATATTCATGATGGACAGGCAGGGAACCCTGGCCCGGGCGATCGCTGCAAGCAATGCCTTGACCGATCCTTCGCCGTACTGGGGTTCCTGCATGGCCAGGCAGGCCAGGTCATAATTCGCCGGTGTGACGCTTGCAGGTGTGGCGGCATCCACTTTACCCGGCAAGTCGCTCGAATCGATGATCCGGGGATCATTCTCATCGCGCAGCGTAATACGCACTCGAGTACCTTCGCGGTTGATCAGGGCGGCGGTGGCATCCCGACATACCAGCGTGACATCATGACCAGCCATGAGCAGCTTGGTGGATAACAGGGATCCATACGACGCCCCGAGGATCAATACTCGCATCTGACGAACTCTTGAAGAGACAGGTGATCTAGAATAAACAAATCGCGGGCTGGCCGATCACTGCCGCCCCTATACTCTCTATAGGCTTATAGGAGAGACAGTGCGTAGCGATCAGGCCAGCTCGGTTTCCGCGATGGAGATGCGGCAGGCTGCAAACTTGAACTCCGGTATCTTGCCATACGGGTCAAGCTCGGGATTAGTCAGGATGTTGGCTGCTGCCTCCACATAGGCAAACGGAATGAAGACCATGTCCTCGGCGACGGCACGGTCTGCGCGGGCCATGATGTCGATGGCACCACGCCGGGTTTCCACTTTGATCATCTCACCGGGATCAATTCCGAGTCGTCGCAGGGTGCGTGGATGCAGGGACGCATTGGCCTCAGGTTCCGCCCAGTCCAGGACCGCGGCGCGGCGTGTCATGGACCCGGTGTGCCAGTGTTCCAGCTGGCGGCCGGTGGTCAGTATCATCGGGTAGTCAGCATCAGGCACCTCTGCCGGAGCGGTTACTGCAGCCGGTGTGAACAGGGCGCGCCCATCCGGGCGCGGATAGCCATCGTGGAACAGTATGGGCTGGCCCGGATCATCAGCCGACAGCGATGGATAGGTCACCGCGCTCGTCTGCAGACGCTCCCAGGTAATGTTGTCCAGGGATTTCATCGACAGTTTCATTTCGGCGAAGACCTCCGAGGGGTGGGTGTATGTCCAGTCCAGGCCAAGGCGTTTGGCCAGCTCGACGGTTATCCACCAGTCCTCTTTTGCATCCCCTGGCGGTGACAGTGCGGGACGTCCCATCTGCACCTGGCGATTGGTGTTGGTCACCGTACCTGTCTTCTCCGGCCAGGCGGATGAAGGCAGGATGACATCGGCATAGTTGGCAGTCTCGGTCAGGAAAATATCCTGTACGACCAGATGCTCGAGCCTGGCCAGCGCATCGCGGGCATGCGCCACGTCCGGATCGGACATTGCCGGGTTTTCTCCCAGCACGTACATGCCTCTAATGTCACCCGCATGCACCGCATCCAGGATCTCGACCACCGTGAGTCCCTTCTCACCGGCAATGTTCTGCGTTCCCCAGATACCATTGAAGGCGGAACGAACCCCATCATCCGTCACGGATTGATAATCGGGCAGGAACATGGGAATGAGACCCGCATCGGAGGCTCCCTGCACATTGTTCTGTCCCCGCAACGGATGCAGCCCCGCACCTGAGCGCCCGATCTGTCCTGTCATCAGTGCCAGCGAGATCAGGCAGCGTGAATTGTCCGTACCGTGGATGTGCTGTGAAACACCCATGCCCCAGAAAATCATGGCCGCCCGTGCCGTCGCATAGGTGCGCGCGACATCACGCAGCAGAGACTCCTCGATACCGCACAGGCTGGCCATCGACGCTACCGGGAAACCCGCCAGATGCGCTTTCATCGCCTCCCAGTTTTCGGTGAAGCCCTCTATGTACTGCCTGTCGTACAGCTCTTCTTCGACGATCACGTTCATGATCGCATTGAGCATTGCCACGTCGGTACCCGGTCGAAACTGCAGCATGTGTGACGCATGACGTTTCAGGCCCTGCCCACGCGGATCCATGACGATCAACTTGCCACCACGCTTGGCAAACTGCTTGAAGTACGTTGCTGCCACCGGGTGATTTTCAGTGGGATTGGCACCGATGACGATGGCCACATCGGCATTCTCGATCTCGTTGAACGTCGCGCTGACACCGCCGCCGCCAATATTCTCCAACAGAGCCGCCACCGATGATGCATGACACAGGCGTGTACAGTGATCGACGTTATTGTGACCGAATCCCTGCCGTATCAGTTTCTGGAACAGATAGGCCTCTTCGTTGGAACACTTGGCAGAGCCGAAGCCGGCCACACGCGTGCCCGAGTCGTCACGCAATGTCGACAGACCCCTGGCGGCGACCTCCAGTGCTTCATTCCAATCGGCCTCACGAAAATGCGTCAGCGGATTTCCCGGATCCACGTTCAATCCTTTGGCCGGCGCATCGTCACGACGAATCAATGGCCGGGTGAGGCGATGGGGATGGGCGATATAGTCGAAGCCGAACCGGCCTTTCACGCACAGCCGGTTTTCATTGGCGGGTCCGTCGATACCATCCACCCACGCTATTTTCTCGTCCCTGATCTTGAAGGACAGCTGGCACCCTACCCCGCAGTACGGGCAGACGCTGGCCACTTCCCGGTCGAAGGATCGGCTGTCGCCCACGCCTGAATCGTTCAACACGGTGGCGGGCATGAGCGCGCCGGTCGGGCAGGCCTGCACACATTCGCCGCAGGCAACGCAGGTGGAACTGCCCATCGGGTCATCGAAATCAAAGGTGATTTTGGCATCGTGTCCCCGGCCTGACATACCGATGACGTCATTGACCTGGACTTCACGGCAGGCTCGCACGCACAGGTTGCAGTGAATGCAGGCATCCAGGTTGACGCTCATCGCCAGGTGTGACGCATCGGGCAATGGCACACGTTGCTTCTCCATCGCCGGGAAACGACTGACCGTGATGTCCTGCATGGCCGCCATGTCCCAGAAATGAGAGGAGCGGTCGTGTGCCGAGGAATGCTCCGGCTGATCGGCCAGCAGCATCTCGACGACCAGGCTGCGAGCGGCCACGCAGCGGGTATTCTGCGTATTGACCACCATGCCTTCACTGGGTGTGCGTATACAGGAGGCTGCCAGGGTGCGTTCCCCTTCTATCTCGACCATGCAGGCGCGGCAGTTACCATCGGCACGATAACCGGGGGAATCCTTGTGACACAGATGGGGAATCAGAGTCCCCTGCCGCTTGGCGATCTCCCACAGCGATTCATCGATTCTGGCAGTGACGTCGACACCGTCGAGCCTGAAAGTGACCAGATCACCGTTGTTGCTCTCAGCCATCGTCTAGACCTCTTCCGGAAAGTGTTTCAGGGTCATGCGTATCGGATTGGGTGCTGCCTGACCCAGTCCGCAGATGGACGCATCGACCATCACCGTACACAGTTCTTCAAGCAGTGGTTTGTCCCATTTGTCCATTTCCATCAGCTTGACCGCTTTCTCACAACCTACCCGGCACGGCGTGCATTGACCACAACTTTCATCCTCGAAAAATCGCAGCATGTTCAGGGCTGCCGCCCTGGCACTGTCCTGGTCCGACAGGATGACGATGGCCGCAGAACCGATGAACGACCCATGCGCCTGCAAGGTGTCGAAGTCCATCGGGACGTCATCGATGCTCGCCGGCAACAGGCCGGCCGAGGGACCACCGGGCTGATAGGCCTTGAACACATGGCCATCGAGCATACCGCCAGCGGCCTCGATCAGATCGGTGATGGTCGAGCCTGCCGGCAGCAGATAGACACCGGGGTTCTTTACCCGACCTGACAGGGAAAAGGATCGCAGCCCGCTTCGACCGTTCTTCTGCACCGCCGAGAGTATTTCGTGGCCTTCCCGACAGACACGCGCCACCCAGTACAGCGTCTCGACATTGTGCACCAGTGTGGGTCGGTCAAAGACGCCTTTCTGCGCGACGAACGGTGGACGATGGCGCGGGATGCCACGCTTACCTTCAATGGATTCGATCATGGCACTCTCTTCGCCGCAGATATAGGCTCCGGCACCGCGACGCAGATCGATGTAGCCTTCGGCCACCAGACCCTGTCTCTCCAACTCGGCAATCTCGTTGCGCAGAATCTGCAGAACCGCCGGGTACTCATCACGCATGTAGATGAAGCATTTTTCCGCCTCCACCGCCCAGGCAGCGATCAACATACCTTCCAGGAACAAATGGGGTGTACGTTCCAGGTAGTAGCGATCCTTGAAAGTACCCGGTTCACCTTCGTCACCGTTGACGGCCAGGTAACGGGGTCCCGGCTCGGCTCTGACGAACGACCACTTCCTGCCCGCCGGAAATCCGGCTCCGCCAAGGCCGCGAAGGCCCGATGCCAGTACCAGGTCCTGTATTGCATCGGGTGTCTGCTCGCCGCCGCGCAGCGCCTTCAGCCTGCTGTAGCCCCCGGCACTGCAGTAGTCCGCATAACGCTGATAATCAGGTAGTTGCGCGTGGGTATCCCCTGCAGCCAGTGCCTGGTCGACCTTGGCCACGGTGGCATTGTCGATATGATGATGACCCAGTTCCAGCACCGGCGCCGTGTCGCATCGTCCCATACACGGTGCCCGCAGCACGCGAACGCTGGCCGGATCCAGTCCCTGCCTGAGCTGCTCCATCAGCCGTTGTGCGCCGGCCATTTCGCAAGTCAGCGAGTCACAGACGCGGATGGTCAGCGCAGGCGGTGGCTCTTCACCGTCCCTGACGATATCAAAATGGGCATAGAAGCTGGAGACTTCGAATACTTCCGCCTGCGACAGGCGCATTTCCTCCGCCAGCGCGCACAGGTGGCGAATGGCCAGATGTCCGTGGGCGTCCTGGATCAAATGCAGGAATTCTATCAGCAGGTCGGGACGTCGCTCGCGCTCGCCCAGCAGGGCTCGTACCTCTGCCAGCGCGGCGTCCTCGACCTGCCGACCCTTGGGTGTGTGGCGACCCTTACCCTTGCCTGACTTCCAGACACCTGCCGTAATGCTTGCAACTGACATCTTATGACTCCGGAACGCTGGTCTGGTGTATGGGAATCCAATTCGACCATAATTACAAATAGTATTTTCAGATAGCACGATTCGTTTCAATTATCGTAAGCCCGAATGGTTTCGTGCAATACCGCGATTGCTGGCAGACTGAGTTCGTGATCCAGCACGGCAATGCCAATCTCATGGACGACCTCAGGATCGATCAGCCGCAGTGCGATCGTGTGCCGGGTCAGCAGCAGACTGTTGACCAGCTTTGCCGGTGCAATGGTCGCTGCCGAGCCATTGGCCACCTGCGCCAGCGCGGCGGTGAAGGCATTGGTCTCCATGACTGGTACGGGGGTGACACCTGCCGTTGCAAAATTACTGTCCACGATCTGCCTGAAATGCATGCCCTTGCTCAGCAGGCATAACGGCAGGCTGGCCGCTTCAGCCCAGGTCGCCTTGCCGCGCCTGCGCGGGGCAAGCTCGTCGGCGACCAGCAATACGTATTCCTCTTGGTAAATGGGTTCGAAGCGCAACGCCGTGTTGTCCATATAGGCTCGGTAGACAAGGCCCGCATCCACTGTGTATTCAGACAAAGCACGGACGATCTGCGCCGAGGTCAGGGAGGCGATTCGAATGGCCAGGCCCGGATGAGTTTTTCGCAGGCGGGTGGATATATCCGCTGCGTAGGATAGTGCCGTCGGCACCACGCCGAGTACCAGTGTGCCGCGCAGGCTCCCGCGCGAAATCTCCATGTCCTGGCGCAGTCCCTCGGCATCACCCAGGATCTTGCTGGCCCACTGGATGACCCGCTCGCCGTCACTGGTAAATCCGAGAAACTTGTTACCCCGGCGCACGATCGGCACACCGAGCTCTTCTTCGAGCCGTCGAATGCGCGCCGAAAAGGCGGGCTGAGAAATGCCGCAATCGGCTGCAGCCTGGGTGAAGTGCTTGCGTTGCGCCAATGCCAGCAGCATTTGCAGATCACGAATTTCCGGGTAGGTCGTCATGGCGATGGGCAGTGGCTGGCAAGCAGCTGAACGGTACTCGTGGACACATCCAGGGTTGCGTCGCCGGTTTCACGCCACCGAGCTTTCAGATAGCATGACGAGCGACAAAAGCTGGAGAAGTCATGTTACCCGAAACCATGAAAACGGTTGAATTGCGCGAACCTGGCGCTCCGGACGTGCTCGAGCCGGGATCACGAGCGCTTCCGGCCGTCAAGCCGCACGAAGTACTGGTCAAGGTTTGCAGCGTGGGTGTCAATGGGCCGGACCTGGTGCAGCGCCGGGGGCACTATCCACCCCCGCCAGGGGCATCGGATCTGCTCGGCCTGGAGGTGTCAGGCGAGGTCGTGGCCATCGGCCGCGACGTCACACGCTGGCAGCCGGGCGATACGCTGTGCGCCCTGACCAACGGTGGCGGCTATGCCGAGTACGTCGCCATCGACGCAACACACTGCCTGGCGATCCCTGAACACGTAGACCTGCAGGATGCGGCAGGGTTACCGGAAACCTTTTTCACCGTCTGGAGCAACTGCTTCTACCAGTTGCAGCAGCCAGCCGGCGCGCTGTTTCTGGTTCACGGAGGCGCAGGCGGTATTGGTTCCACTGCCCTTCAACTGGGAGCCGCACTTGGACTGCGCGTAATGACCACCTGTGCCACTGATGAGGACGCTGACTACTGCCGGTCACTGGGTGCCGAGCGTGCAATCAACTACCAGCAGGAGGATTTCGTCGAGATCGTGCGCGAGGCTGGTGGCGCGAATCTCATTCTGGACATCGTCGGCGGCGACTATATCGCCAGAAATATCAAGGCAGCCAGTGCCGATGCACGCATCGTTCAACTGGCCTTCAACAAGGGCTCCAAGGTGGAATTGAACCTGATGCCCATCATGCTCAAACGCCTGATTTACACGGGTTCCACTCTGCGTTCCCGACCTGATGCCTTCAAGACAGCCATTGCCCGCAGTCTGGAGGCAGAGGTCTGGCCATTGTTCGCGGCAGGCAAAATCAAAGCCCGCACACATGCCGTGTTGACATTCGACCAGGCTGGCGAGGCGCACAGATTGATGGAATCTGCGCAACACCGTGGCAAGATTCTGATGGTCCCCGGTAGCGCCGACTGATCACTGTCACGGCGGCCGGGCACTGCAGACGAGGGGTGGTTTACCGGCACTAGCGCCCTGGCTTCCGGCCGCCTGCAGCGTCCGCAACGCTGATGGTCACAGCCTCCGGGGCGAGCTGCACCTGGCGTTCACGGAACCAGATGAACAGTCCGCTGGCGACGATGATGATGGTGCCGACGATCGTCGGCTGGTCCGGCACCTGACCGAAGACCAGCCAGCTGAGCGCCGCTATGTAGATGACCTGGGAATACACCGTGGGTGCCAGAACCGAGGCTTCCGCGTGACGGTGAGCAATGGTCAGAAAGGAATGACCGGTCATGCCCAGGCTGCCGATCAGGGCAATCAGCACCCAGGTCAGCACATCCGGCGGCCAGACCCAGAGCCACAACGCCACCGGTGTAAGTACCGCAGTGGCAATACCTGACGCGTAGAACTGCACGGTCGCATTGGAATCCATGCCGGCCACGAGTCGGCTCATGACAAAGTAGCCGCTGGCGCACAGCATGGCACTGAGCGACAGGAAGATCGCCGGATCGAAGCGCTGGCTCCATGGCTCGACAATGATCAGGACGCCGGTGAATCCGACCAGCACCGCCAGCAGTCGCTTCACTCCCACCTTCTCGCCCAGTATCGGAATACTCAACAGGCAAACCGTCAGCGGCGCAACGAAGAATATGGCAATCGTCGTGGTCAGCGGCAGATACTGAAGCGCGGTGAAATTGAACGCGGTGGATGCCAGCAGGAAGAGTGCACGCAACGACTGCAGGCCAGGCCTGCTGGAACGCATCATGCCGACGCCATGCCGGGGTGCATAGAAGACGAGGGCACAGATGAAATGGCCCAGGTAACGCAACCAGGCAACCTGCAGCGCCGGGATGGCGGCCGCAACCAGCCACTTGGCCGACGTATCCATACCTGCAAAACACAGGAACGCCAGCAACATGAGCAGATAACCGATACTGAGTGAGGTCACTAGAGACGCCTGGGCAGGTAACTGGTGGAGAGCGCGGAAGCGAAATGCATGATCGCGAGCAGGTAGAAAAATGCCTGGAACGGAAAGAACACCAGCACCACACTCACGAGCATGGGCGTCAACAGCTCAGAGGCCTCGCGCCAGGTTGAGAAAACCGAGGTCATGGCCACCCGATCCCACGCTCTGACGGATCGCATGAACGGTATATTGCCCAGTACATCCAGCAGCACACCACCCATGGCACCGGTGACCCAGAAGAGGATACCAATCGGGTCGGGGTCTCCCACCAGACCCAGGGCCACGAGACTCACCCCGGTAATCGTCAGGCCAGTGTAGATGACCTGTCGTGTACCGAACCGATCCGACACGCGTCGGATGACCGGACTGAGGAACAGCAGGGACGATACGCCGGACAGCAGCAGGCCTGCCGACCAGAGGGGCAGACCTGCCTCGATCATGTAGATGGGGCCGTAGACATAGAGTGTGACCCAGAAACAGGAACGACTGAGCGTTATGCCATAGGCAATGCGCAGGCGTTTCTGGGCAGAATAGCGCTTGATCGCATGCCAGGGATTGCTTGCCTGGGACCGGGCTTTGCGAACCACCTCATCCCCACCCAGTCGCAGGCGCCAGAAATACGCGATCATGGCAAGACCAGCGATGGCTGACAGCAGAAACGGCAAACCCAGGTAGTGCCGCTCAACCAGCCAGGAACCCAGTAACGGCCCGATCAACCAGGCCATTCCGGTGTACTGCATTCGTCGGGATTCGTTGAGTGTCAGCTCCTTTTTCCCGATGTAGTCCATGATGTACAGGGACAGGCAGACGGTGTAGACCGACGCTGCGGCTGAGCGCAGTCCGATGCCAAGCGGCAGAAGCCAGGTCGAGCGCGAATAGAGCAATAGCGCTGCCAGGATCAGAAAGCCACCACCCAGTGTCACCACCCAGCGGCGCTGAAGGAGGCGTTCCAGCGTTCCTATGTTCAAGGTGATGCAGAGTGTCAGCAGGCCGCCAAGCAGGTAGGCCAGCGCCACGTTTTCCTTGTTGCCCAGCGTCTGCAAGGCAATGAGCGGCAGAATGCTGACCAGTATCGATCGCGAAAAGCCCTCGAACGCAGACATGCGCGCAAGATGGGCACTGGTGTTTCCCGACAGCTGGCTGAGTGCTGCCGGACGACGATGAAACATGGGGCGTCTGGAACTTCAGGAGGGTTATGTGGACGGTATATCACAGGCTGAGCCTGCGGGTTGCCGGTGTCGTGATTGCGGCGACAGGTGTCCCCATCAGGATGCTTTATCCGATTCCGCCCCGCGCATAGCCAATGGCCTGATGTTCTGACGAATCAGCCGCCCTCGCCTGCGACCTCCCGAAAGCGGCAGGAAAGAGCAGGTTGACCAAACATTAAACTGGATACCAACGCACATTTTCAGATATTGGCCAACTGGCCTCAAATCAGCCAGGAAGCACTGGTATCACCAGCTTCACTGCCTCAGCCTGGTAATTGAAGATTGTGAACAGTTCGACAGGGTGTTGACTACGGTCATGAGTTGACTAGGGTTCGTACGATCGCCAACCGTCGAAGATCACCATGCCTCGTTCAAGTGCCATCCTTGCTGCCGTCGCCGTCGTGATCGGCCTGACCATCAACGTGTCATCCGTACAGGCACAGCAGGCAGCCGGTGTCTGCTCCGTGCAGACAGATTCCCGCGGGACGCTGACCAGCGCACGGAACCTGTTTTTCAGTCGCTGTGCGCAGCTTGCATTAAGAGACTGCGACCCGGTGGCGGGTGGTGGCTGGCAATGCTCATCCGCGATCATTGGCAGCCATGGTCCGGCGAACCCGGCGATCAGCGGTGTGGCGGTGCCTGCAGCCTCTCCCACCGTGGTCAGCGTCACGAACGCGTCCGCAGGCAGTACGACGGGCGCAGGCTCAGGTTCCGCGGGTACCTGCTATGCCGGGGCTGCCACCCTGCTCGGTGCAAAGAACGCCTTTGCCAGTAACTGTGCAGGCTTCTCCCGCCAGGACTGCGATCCACTCGCCGGGCAATGGATCTGCTCATCGGCAAACATCTCCGCCGTCACGCAGGTTTCCGGTGGCGTACCGGTACCGAGCTCTCAACCTGGCACGGTGTCAACGACAAGCAGTTCGGCAGACATGTCATCCAGCGCCTCCGCTGCATCCATCGATACGCAGACCGCTCCTGCACCGCCGCCGGCTTCCAGTCCGGCCACGACAGGCCGGCTGGGCAGCAATGATCTGCTCGTCCTGCACTACGACAACTGTCCGGACCGGGATGATGGACAGGCCATTCCTGCCGGCAAGTCGGTCGTCGAGACGCTGGGCATCGATGCTGTCATGGTGGCCAACGGGACCTGCGGCAATTCTATCCGTGATAGATTCAACCCGGGCAGCTTCGCTGTCGTGCAGGCATCCTGGGGCAGCAACTACCTGAATGTCGCCGATCAACGCGACAGTGCCACGCTGGCAGCCACGAACCGCTGGGCAACGACCCTGGCCAACGGCGGCCAGGTGTGGGTAGCCGAAGGTGGACAGTCGGATTTCACGGCCGATGTCGTCAGGCGCATAGCCGCTCGCTACCCGAACATGGACCTGAAACGAATACATATCATTCAGCACAGTGCCGGCGCAACGGCCTATAACGAAATGTTCACCAGCAGCAGCAACCTGACTTACCTGAAAAACCGCACCAGCTACCAGCCCATCGCCAATGGCAATGTCGGCGGCAATGGCAGTGCTGACCTGAACAGCCAATCCGCCTACTTCGTCGCGACGGCCCGCGCCGGCCGTTTCAGCACCGAGTGGAATGCCGGCTTTGCCTACCTGCCACCCGACTGCGCCGTCCGTACCGAACGCTGCAAACTGGATTTCAGCGACACCGTCGAACTGTTGTACATTGTCGGCGATACCCGCACAAAAACGGTGGACGACTTTGCCGACAACTACCTTGAATAGCGTGCCGAGTGCCGGACTGCCGAACGATGAGAGGGGCGTAAAAGAGCATCAGTCAGGACAGATGGCGGCAGGCGATGATCATTGACCCGCGGATTCTGGCCGATACGCTGGAAATCTGTACCACGGGCAACGCGCAGATTCGCCTGATGAATGACATCCGCTGGCCGTGGCTGATACTGCTGCCGGTGCAGGCGGACATCCAGGAGCTGCATGACCTGACGAGCGAACAACGTAAGCTGTTCATGACCGAGGTGAATCGGGCCAGTCGAGTCATGAAGGAGACAACCGGCTGCCTGAGCGTGAATATCGCGATGCTGGGTAATGTCGTCCCGCAACTCCACTGCCATGTCGTGGCGCGCCATGAAGGGGATCCGAACTGGCCGGGACCAGTGTGGGGTCATGAAGCGCCCAGGGCCTATACCGGGCAGGCGCCCGTGGCGCTGATGGACGCTGTCCGCAGTGCGTTCACCCGAGAGTAATCACCATACTGACTCCGGCAGGTGGGTATGCACCACCGAGCACAGCCGTTGTGCGCGGGCCGCAAACTTGCAACTCATGGAGATTCAATAGTATAAAAGCTCAGCTGGTTTTGCAGCCTCCAGCCTGAAAGCAGGATTCATCCCCCACGAGCCAACGCATGAGCGAACAGACGCCTGACGCCACGCTGATCATCAGACTGCTGGAGGTTATCGAACACGATGTATTGCCACTGACCGAGTCCGCTGTCCGGCAGGGCAACAAGGTGTTCGGTGCAGCTCTCCTGAGAAAATCCGACCGCTCCACCTACCTGGCAGAAACCAACAACGAGATGGAGAGTCCGTTGCACCATGGTGAAATGCACCTGCTCAAGCGATACTATGAGTTACCGTCGGATGAGCGGATCCCCTCTGCCGAGCTGCTCTTTCTCAGCACACACGAGCCCTGCAGCCTGTGCCTGTCAGCCATCACCTGGTGCGGCTTCGACAATTTTTTCTATCTGTTCAGCCATGAAGACTCCAGGGATGAGTTTTCCATCCCGCATGATCTGGACATTCTCAGGGAAGTATTCGACGTAGAGCCCGGACAATACAGGCGACAGAACGCCTACTGGTCGAGCCATGGTATCCAGGCCTGGATCGATGCAAATGCTAACCGCTTGTCCATCGACACGGCGACCCTGATTGACCAGAAGGTCAGGGATGTCAGGCACCGCTATGCAGCAGTCTCCGAGCTCTATCAGGCCAGCAGGTCCAGTAACAGCATACCGCTCAACTAGTGAACTCCCTTGCCGAGTCCAGCGCATCCCCACTGCCGTCGCATGTACAGGCGCTGGTCATAGGCGGTGGCGTGGTCGGTTGTTCGGTGCTGTACCATCTGGCCCGTTCAGGCTGGACCGATGTGTTGCTGGTAGAGCGTTCAGAACTCACCAGTGGCTCCTCCTGGCATGCTGCAGGTGGCTTCCACACTCTCAATGGAGACCCGAACGTGGCGCGGCTGCAGGCCTATACGGTGTCCCTGTACGACGAACTGGAAAAACTGTCGGGTCAGTCCTGTTCCCTGCACCTCACCGGCGGAATCATGCTGGCAGACTCGCCGGAACGCATGGACTTTCTGCGTCATGTACACGCCAGCGGCCGCACACTGGGCATGCAGACGGAAATCATCACGCCAGGCGAGGCGCGATCCCTGTTTCCACTGATGAACGAGAGTCATTTCGTCGGTGCCTTGTGGGACCCGGTAGAGGGGCATCTGGACCCCTCGGGAACGACACATGCCTACGCGAAATCTGCGCAGAAACTGGGAGCGCGCATCTCTCTGCGCAACCGTGTCACTGGATTGAGCGCACTGGCAGACGGCTGGGAGGTGAGCACCGAGCAGGGGTGCATCCAGGCTGAACATGTCATCAATGCTGGTGGGCTGTGGGCGCGTGAAGTCGGGCGCATGGCCGGTCTCGAGTTGCCCGTGCTGGCCATGGAACACATGTACCTGTTGACCGACACGATGCCTGAGGTGATGGAATTCAACCAGGGCACCGGTCGGGAACTGGTCGGGGTAATCGATTTCAAGGGTGAGATCTACACTCGCCAGGAGCGCGACGGACTGTTGCTGGGTACCTATGAACGGGATTGTCGAGCCTGGGCGCCCCTCGAGACACCGTGGGATTTCGGCCACGAACTGCTGCAACCGGATCTTGAACGGATCAGTCCGTCGCTGGAGATTGCCTTCCGGCATTTTCCCGCCTTCGAACAGGCCGGTATCAGGCAGACCATCAACGGCCCGTTTACGTTCGCACCCGACGGCAATCCACTGGTTGGACCGGTTCAGGGATTGCGCAACTACTGGTGTGCCTGTGCCGTCATGGCCGGCTTCAGCCAGGCAGGAGGTGTCGGGCTGGTGCTGTCTAACTGGATGGTGAACGGTGACCCGGAATACGACGTGTTCGGCATGGATGTCGCCCGCTACGGCGATTTCACCAGCCTGCGTTACACTAATGCCAAGGTACGCGAGAACTATTCCCGTCGATTCTCCATCCGCTTTCCCAATGAGGAGCTTCCCGCCGCACGCCCACAGCAGACCACACCTCTGTATGACATCATGGTGCGTGACAACCATGCCGTCATGGGCGATTCCTGGGGACTGGAAACGCCGTTGTGGTTTGCACCCGATGAAGAATCCGCTCACGACATGCCCTCGTTTCACCGCTCCAATGATTTCATTCATGTACGCCGGGAGGTCGAGGCTGTGCGCACGTGTGCTGGCGTGACGGAAATTGCCAATTTCGCCAAGTACCGAATCAGCGGCCGGGATGCCGAACGATGGCTGGATTCACTGATGACCAACCACTTGCCGGTCGAGGGCAGGATGGTGTTGAGCCCGATGCTCAACGAATCGGGAAAGCTGATCGGTGACTTCACCATTGCCAGGACGGCAGAGTGCAGCTTCATGCTGTGGGGCTCCTCCGCCGCGCAGATCTACCACATGCGCTGGTTCGAACAGCAACTGCCAGTGGACAGCGATGTGACTATCGAGAGGCTGGGCCAGCGACTGCTGGGACTGGCACTGGCAGGACCACGCTCTCGGGAGATCCTGTCGTCCCTGGTGGATGAGTCCGTCAGCAACACGGATTTTCGCTTCATGGAGACCCGCGCCATGGATGTCGCAGCCTGTCCCTGCCGGGTCAATCGAATCAGCTACACCGGCGAGCTGGGGTATGAGATCTGGATGGAACCCGCCTATGAACGCCAGGTCTACCTGGCCGTCAAGGCGGCCGGAGAGCCACTGGGACTGCTGGATTTTGGTATGCGTGCGCTGTTGTCCATGCGTCTGGAGAAAAATTTCCCCACCTGGTTTGCCGAACTGAGGCCCCTGTATGGCCCGTTCGAAGGCGGCATGGATCGCTTCGTAAAACTCGACAAGACAAGCTTCATGGGCCGTGCGCGCGCACTCGCGGAGCACCAGTCCGGGCCTCGACTCCGTCGCGTGTCGCTGTGTGTCGATACCACCGATACGGATGCCATGGGTGATGAGCCTGTCTGGGCCAAGGTCGGAGACCGGGATCCCGGTTGTGTGGATCCACCGCATGAGCTGGGAGCATCCCGGTACGATGCCCGGGGACAATCCTGCCTACCGGTCGATGCCCAGAGAGATGGTGACTGGCGAGTGGTAGGCTGGGTAACGTCAGGGGGCTACGGACACAGCGTCCGGATGTCACTGGCCCAGGCCTACCTGCCATCGTCGCTGGTCCAGGGCAATGAGGTGCCAGCGTTGCAGGTTGAAATTCTCGGGCATCGTTATGCAGCGCACTATCTGGAAAAACCGCCATTTGATGCGGGTGGTACGAGGATGAGAAGCTGAGATGCACGCACACTGGACAGGGAACACCATCAGAGTCCTGCTACATGCCTGCACCCTGCCGGCTCTCGCCCTGGCAGCACTCAACGTCGGGTCAGCCGATACGGTTCCGGTCTCCGATGCATCCTTGTCCGCCTCATTCTACTCCGACAGTTCCTGTCTGCTGACCATCGACTCGTTTTCGAAGGCAGGCCAGACCGTCATCAATGCAGATGTGGACGATGGCGGTTCGCGCATGCTGATCCATTGCGATACCAGTGATGGTCGTCGACTGACGCTGCTGGCGCGAGGCGATGCACTCAATGTCTCACAGCGCGTGCCCCTGCTGACACGCGAGGAGATCGAGGAAGGCGGGCTCGGGATGATCGCCTGGCTGACCCGCAGCGGCGTGCAGTACGCTGATGACTCAGCACCCAGGCGCTACGTGATCGCAGGCAGCGTGCTGTTGAGAAAATCACCACCTGTGGATTTTTCCAGTCATGCACTGCACAGTCAACGGCAGGCCTTCGGCCGCATCAGCGGTATTCTGGAGCCGATTCTCAAGACCAACAGCCAGACGATAGCCGAGCCTTTGCCGCAGGACGACGAGGCATCATTGAAAGATGCCTTACTGCCCACCGGCACGACCGGCATCCCCGATGCGGCAATCGAAGATGGGCCTGCTGACCGGCCCGAATCAGAGGCAGATGATGCAGCCGGCACGCAGGACCAGGATTCAGACGCAGATGATGCAGTCGGCACGCAGGACCAGGACATTGACGATTAGGATGTCGTGCGCATCAAGTCCCGGGTGATCAATCCTGCCGGTTTACCGGGCTTGTAGTATGCAGCACAGCAGGCAATCGACGGCATAGTTGTTCAGCCGTCATCGGATACCCCAGCTCCGTGGCAGCCTGACCATGCAACCAGACACCGGCACAGGCTGCTTCGAACGCCGGCATACCCTGTGCCATCAGGGAAGCGATCACGCCGGCCAGCACATCACCCGCCCCGGCTGTGGCAAGCCAGGGCGGCGCATTGGCATTGATGGCGCTACGTCCGTCCGGTGCGGCAATTACCGTGTCAGCGCCCTTGAACACCACGACCGACGAGGCGACGGTGGCCGCAGCTTTTGCCTGATGAAGTCTGGATGGAAACTCGACCGGCGCCAGGGCGGCCAGAGCGTCGCTGAACAGCCTGGCAAACTCGCCACCGTGAGGTGTCAGCACCGGCGTCTGGCGGGCAGCGTCCAGTGACCGAAACAGCAACTCACGTTGCGCAGTCTCGCTCCAGCAGGACAAGGCATCGGCATCCAGAACACACTGCAGGTCAGCCTCCAGCGCTGCAAGGACGCAATTCTGCGTCTCCGGCGTGACACCATTTCCCGGCCCGGCGAGCGCCACGTTGATACGTGAGTCCTGTAGCAGCTTGTGCCATTGCGGCAGGTCATCACACGCAGTGAGCATGACGGCCGTCAGCTGGGCGGCGTTCACCGGCAAGGCATCCAGCGGGCTTGCCAGCGTTACCAGGCCGGCCCCGCAGGCCAGAGCGGTCTGTGCGCTCAGGCGCGAAGCCCCGGTACTGGTCATCGGACCGCTGCGTACCAGGACATGGCCGCGATCAAATTTATGCCCTTGTGGCGACAGGCGCGGCAGGGCATGAGAAAAAGAATCGGGTCCATTCAACCGGCATGCCGGCCAGCCAGGATCCAGTTGAGCCTCGGTCAGACCGATCTGTGCCAGTGTCAGTTGTCCACACAAGGCTCTGCCCGGGTACAGGAAGTGCGCCGGTTTGCAGCGGAAGAACGTGACCGTCGCATCCGCCTGTATGCAACTACCCTGTATGGTATGAGAGTTACCATCCAGGCCAGTCGGCACATCCACTGACAGCACTGTTGCCGAGGCTGCATTGACGCGTTCGACGACACTTGCCAGCACACCGTCGAGCGGGCGCGACAGACCGGCACCCAGTAACGCATCGATGATCAGGTCCGCCTGTTCGATCAGTTGCAGCGATGCCTGATCCAGTACGGATTCACTGAGCAGCCGTTCCCGAGTGATACCATCCCAGGAAGCAAAGGCCCTGGCCGCATCATTCAACAGCGCGGTATGTCGGGAAGCGGCAGGTGCCGATCGACGACTGACGAATTTCAGCAGGCAGACCTCTTGACCATTCCGCTTGAGCTCCCGGGCAGCAATGGCACCGTCGCCCCCATTGTTCCCCGGTCCGGCCAGAACCAGCACACTGCCCGATCGGTTGCTCATCAGTTCCATGGCCGCATCGCTGACCGCCTTGCCGGCGGCACACATCAGCTGGTAACTGTCTATACCCTGTGCCAGGGCTGCGGCATCCACCGCCTGCATTTGCGCGGCTGTCAATAACTGTGTCATCCGGCATTCTCAGGACACGGCGCGGGTGCGTCGACCACGGTGACGACCGTTCGCTTGCGTTGTTGCGGATAGGGCAGCTTTCGACGCCTGCCGTACTCTCTGCCGCAGGACTTGCTCATGACAGAGCTCCGGATTCTCGTTGCCACCTGATTATAGGAGAACTCTCGAGGGCCGTTAACCCTGACTATTCATGAAACGCCGGAACCCGATGTGGCAGGTATTATGGAGGTTAGCCTCAATGAGGCTAGTTGCGAATGGCACCACCCTGGTGTAACAGTGAATGTATGCGAGCACGTGTCTCGGGGGTCTTCGCCAGCCGGATGAATGCTGCCCGTTCACGATCGTACAGATCCTGTTCACTGGCTG
The DNA here is from genome assembly GCA_013002205.1 of Granulosicoccus sp. Lineage (GTDB taxonomy): Bacteria > Pseudomonadota > Gammaproteobacteria > Granulosicoccales > Granulosicoccaceae > Granulosicoccus. Next base: position 4,936 of record JABDKN010000016.1, on the reverse strand, counting down.
GTACGGCCTGTCCATCATCACTGCACATGACACCGGCAATCTGCATGGCGACTGTCCGGTCGTGCGCAAAGAAGTCACCGCGTTTCACACCGGCGTCCATGAACGCGCTCATACGCTCCAGGCAATCACCCCCGGCCAGTTCGAATTGCGCATCGACCGGAGGCGAATAGTCCTGACCCAGGGCATCCAATGCACGCACTGAACGCGTGTACAGCCGGTCGCGATTCATCACGGACACATCGATGGCAGGGTCGAAGTAGCGAAGCCGCTCTGCCAGTTGCGGCGATGAGGCCGTTGCGCCATAGCCCAGGTTCATCCACGCTTTCCACGCAGCCTCCTGCCAGTTGCCGGTGACCTGAAACCAGCGCCAGTACGCTTCCTTGACACCTCCCCCGGAGGGCAACAGACCCACCGCGCTCTCGACCAGGCCGACGACACTGTTGCTGTGCATGACGCGTTGATCACAATGCAGCAGAACCTCAAAGCCTCCACCCAGTGCCAGACCGGACGCCGAACCGACAACCGGCACGGGTGCGTACTTCAGGGCAGCCACCGCCTGCTGGAAACGCGCCAGAAACCGGTCGATGCCCTGCCAGTCTGCGGCATCGATCAGGGCCAGAAACGCGTTTAGATCGACACCCGCCGAATAATGCTGTGCATCATTATGAATCAGGATGCCACGACCGGGATCCGCTGCAGCACTGGCCACCATCTGCATCGACTCGTCGGTCAGTGCATTGGCCTTGGAATGGAACTCGACAAGTCGATAGCCATTTTCGATGGCGAATACACTGGCGTCCCGATTCTCATCGACCGGGACCAGCGTGCGTCGCTTCAGGTGAAAGCGCACGACACCGTCCGGCAGGGCCACCGGCCGCATCCGGCCATCGGCATGCCGTACGTTCAGGACATCGCCATCAGCATGATAGAAAGGCCTGTCACCTTGCAAAACCTGCGGGACGACGGCCCCGGTTGCCCTGATCAGTCCGGCAACCGTGGCGGCACCCAGTGCATCGATCATCTCGAAGGGTCCGCGAATCCAGTTGAACCCCAGCTTCATGGCGTCATCGATGTCCTGCGCCGAATCGGTGACATCGCCCAGCAGGCTCGCCGCGTAGCCAAGCACCCGTCCCAGCACGTTCTGGCAGAACCTGGCATCGGTGTCCGTACCGTCGATCAGGCCGGTCAGCGGTTCACGCTGATCGGCCAGCGCCTGTGCTGCGACCAGTGCCCGCGCGGGCAAGGTATCCTCTATCGCTCGATAGTCGCCGGTTTGCAGGTCTCTTGCCAGGCGCTGCCCGTCGGCAGATCGACGATAGAAACCGCCACCACCCTTGTTTCCGGTCAGCCCCTGGTCGATCATACCGTTGATCATGGCGCTCTCGGCACCGACCGCTTGAAAGGCATCCTCTGGAGGAAGAATGCTGCGCAGGGAACGCACGACATCGGACATCAGATCGATGCCAATCAGGTCGTAGAGGCCGAACACTCCGGTTTTCGGAATCCCCATGGGTCGTCCCATCAACGCATCTGCACGCTCGATGGGCAGGTTCAGGGCGAGTGCTTCATCGATGCCAACCTGCAGGGCGAACACGCCGACGCGGTTTCCCAGAAAGCCGGGCGTGTCATGACAGGACACGACACCCTTACCCAGTTCCCGGTCGTTGAAGTCTGCCAGCACCTGCATCACTGCAGGGTCCGTATCTTCCCCACGCACCAGTTCAAGCAGGCGCATATACCGCACGGGATTGAAGTAATGCGTAATCGCAAAACGCCGTCGAAAATCCTCCGGCAGTGTCTCCATCAGCAGGCTGATGGGTATGGTCGAGGTATTGGAGCTCACCAGGCAGTGCGCCGGAATGACCTCGTTCAGTTGATGGTAAAGCTTGCGCTTGATATCCAGGCGTTCCACTACCGCCTCGACGATCCAGTCCGCATTGGCCAGTCTGGTGAAATCATCCCGGATGTTACCCGTGGTGATCAGAGCCGCGGCGCCTTCGTGCATCAGCGCAGGGGGTTCGGCGGCGATCAGGCGCTTCACCGCCGCGTTACTGATGGCATTGGCATCAGGCTCTCCCGGCAGATCGAGCAGCAGGACCGGATACCCGGCATTGGCGATCTGCCCGGCGATGCCGGCACCCATGGTGCCTGAGCCTATGACAGCTATGTGTTTGAACATCGTATCCTGAGCATCCGGCAAGTGAAATCGATCGGCGAATCCAGGCGTCTGCGCGGCAGACTCCTGGCCCGGCAATCATACAACGCCTGTCACACCTTCCCCGGCGAAGTCGAAGGGCAGCGTGCAGATCTTCGCGCGGCTTACCGTGCCGTCAGCAAGCCTGAGCGTCGTGTCGCTCTCACTGGCCAGCGGCTCATCGATCACCGCAGTGGCTATCTGTTGCCGGTAACGCGGCGACCATACCTGCGAACCCAGGCAATGTGTAATCCGGGACTGCTGGGTTATGGCCTCGGGCAATGGCAGGGGCAGGCGATCGGGCTCGGCGCCAGTGATGAAGGGATTCTCCGCCAGCGTTCGCGCTCCATCGGGTGCATCGATCATCAGCCCCATCAAGCGCCGCGCGAGGCCACGCTCGCGTTCGGCACGCAGTGCCTGCACAGACAGTGAATCGATATCGGCATCCAGGTCGATGAAGTTTTCAAGCCCGGATTCCAGCACTGAATGCCGCGAGTCCATGTCGTTGCCATAGGCCAGCAGACCATTCTCCAGGCGCTCGATGATGTTGGGGCAGCCGGGACGTACATCCAGATCCACGCCCTGTTCAAACAGCTCGTCATAGAGCCGCTGGCCCAGCTCGACGTGATCGACATATACCTCGAAGCCGCCCTGCTTGCTCCAGCCTGAGCGTGCGACGATGAAGGCATGCCCGTGGTAGGACAGCCGTGCGTAGCGGAAAAAACGAATAGCGCGGACCTCCTCACCGAAGACACGCGCCATGAGATCTTCCGCCAGCGGTCCCTGGATGGCCAGTGGCCAGACATCCGGCTCCTGTACCTGCACGTCCAGACCTGCCCCGCGTGCCAGACCGCTGGCCCACAGCAGCACATCGGAATCCGCTATGGACAGCCACCAGTGATCCTCGGCGAGGCGTATTCCCACCGGGTCATTGACCAGCCTGCCGTGTTCATCGGCCAGGGGCAGGTAGACACATCGATCCAGTGCTACCCGGGGCACCTCGCGCGGCGTCATCAACTGGACGAGCCGCGTGGCGTCCCGGCCGCGAATACTGACCTGACGCTGGGCACTGACATCCCAGACCTGGACGGCACGACTCAGATGCCAGTAGTCTTCGGCAAAGCCGTCAAACTCGGTGGGCAACAGCATGTGGTTGTAGACGGTAAAGGCCACGACCCCCTGCTGCATCACCCGCGAGGTAAACGGTGTCTTGCGCAATCGACGTGATTGGGCCAGTTGAGGAACGTTGGGCATGAGGTTCGATAAAGCCGCAGGATTCAGGTGCGGCGATGGTACGCAGTCAAGCCCTTGCAGCGCTGTCCTGAAAACGTCAATCCGGCCGGGAAATATGCACATCCATCTGCGGAAACGGAATACCGATGCCTGCCTGATCGAAATGCTGCTTGATGCGCTCATGCAGGTCGAAGTGCAGAGGCCAGTAATCTGCCGTAGCCACCCACGGACGCACGGCAATGTTGACCGACGAATCGGCCAATGCCAGCACGCCGATCTGCACCGGTTTGTATTCCTCCAGGACTCGTTCATCGCCTTCGACGATATCCCGCAACAGCCGCTGAACCTCGGCCAGGTCACTGTCGTAACTTACACCGATGACCATGTCCAGGCGCCGTGAGGGTGACGTGGTGTAATTGGTGATCGGCCCACCCATGACACTGGAGTTCGGAATGGTGATCGTGCGCTGGTCGGGGGTCAGCAGCGTGGTGCTGAACACCGTGATCTGCTGGACCGTTCCGGCAACACCACCCGCCTCGATGTAATCACCCACCTTGCACGGGCGGAAAGACACCAAGAGCACACCGGAGGCAAAATTGGAGAGCGAACCCTGCAATGCCAGACCGATGGCAAGGCCTGCCGCCCCGATGATCGCAATGAACTGTGCAGTTGGAATACCCAGCTGCGCCAGGGCTGCGATGATCACCAGCATCAGCAGCACCATGTACAGGATATTGGTGACGAATCCGCCGACCGTCGGATCGATGCCCCGCTGATTCATCAGGCGTCCGGCGAAATTCACCAGTCTGCGGGCAACCCACTTGCCGATGACGAAGATGGCCAGGGCCGCCACCACGTTGAGCCCGTATTTCAGTGCCAGCGCTGGCACCTGTTCGAGATACTTCATCCAATCCATGCCTGCCTCTGTTGCAGTGATTCTGTCGTGTGGCCCAGTAGTGTAGACCCAGGAGTCTGAGCGGCAGAAAAAGTCCTGGCGACAGACGGGACAGCACCTCCAAGGCTCTGGCAGGGGGCGTCTCGTGCACAATACGTGGCACGGCTACGCCATCACTGACAACAATTCGACAATGTACGCACACTGACATCGCCAAATGACATCACCCATTCAGCCTGTTGAAACATTGTCGTTCGTTGGGGCCGTTCACATCGATGACATCGCCAGCAGCACACGACCACTGATAGCGCAGGCCTCCAATCCGGTCACCTGGCAACGCCGTGTCGGTGGAGTAGCCGCCAATGCCGCTCTGGCAGCCATCGATGTCATCGCTGCAGCTCAGCGTGTCGAACTCACCGCGGCCACCGGAGACGATGCGCTTGCCGATCAGCTGGAACGCACCCTGGAAACCGCCGGCATCACGCCCTGCCTGCAACGCATCCCGGGCCAGTCGACCGGACGCTACAGCGCCATCATGGACAACACCGGTGAGTTGTTCATCGGCCTGTCCGACGTGGGGGTTGCCGAGCATCTGGATCCGGCGCTGCCTGGAC